>DASUPX010000180.1:0-4697 GCA_036280905.1 Rubrobacter sp.
AGGAGCATGTTCAGGACGATCACGATAACCACCAGAACGCCGATAACCGAAGCGAACGGCCTGCTGATCGCGTTGTAGTGCTGCGGGCTGCGGTCAAGCCACGGGACGGCGAAGAGGAGCCCGATAAAGATCGTGGGCACCAAGACGGCCCCGAAGGAGATGAGCGCGTAGCCGGGGAAGAACATCAGCATCTGCTCGTAGAAGAAGAAGAACCACTCGGGCCTTGGCACGTACTCGACCGTGGCCGTGTTGGCCGGCTCGGTGAGCGGCGCGGGGGCGGCGTAGGAGAGCACGACGCACGCGAGGAGGATGAAGGTGCTGACGTAGCCGTCCTTCAAGACCTGCCCGGGGAAGAAACCTATGGTTTCGTCAGGACGCTCGAACACGTTCTCTTCGGTGATTACCTCTTCTTCAACCGGTTTGGCTTTGCCAGTCGCCGGAGCGTACACGTCTACACCTCGTCTCTCTCAGTCTTGTGGGGCCATCGTACAGCCCTGCGTGCGGGTTCTCGGTAAAAGCTGTTACTCTCCGTCCCTTTCGTAGCCTTCCCTGTCGGCCCGGTCGCGACGCCCTACGTAGGGTTCGCCGTCGTCCTCGCCCGTCTCCATGCGGGCGTAGTCCTCCATGCGCTGGCGCTCGTGCAGTTTCGCCAGCCTGTCCGTGTACTCGAACTCGGCGCCGAAAACCCCGTGACGCCTGAGCAGGTACAGGTGCGCCCCGATTAGCGGCGCTATAGCTGCGGGAAGCAGCCACACGTGGATGGCGAAGAACCTCGACAGCGTGGCCGGCCCCACCGCGTCGCCTCCAAGCAGGAAGTTGATCACGTATCCCCCCACGAACGGCGAGTAGGAGCCGATCTTCATGCCGACGACGGAGGCCCAGAAACCGTCCTGGTCCCACCTCAGGAGGTAGCCGGTAAAGGCGAGCCCGATCACGAGCAGAAGCAGGATCACGCCGACCACCCAGTTCAGCTCGCGCGGCGCCTTGTAGCCGCCGGAGAAGAACACCTGGCCCATGTGCAACCCTATGAACGCCAGCAGGAAGTTGGCCGACCAGTAGTGGATGCCGCGGATAACCTGCCCGAAGTAGGCGTCGTTCATGATGTAGCTGACCGAGTTCCAGGCGTCGTCGGTGGTTGGCACGTAGTAGAAGAGGAGCAGTATTCCGGTCAGGAACTGCAACGTTATGGTGAACAGCACGGCGCTGCCAAGCGTGTAGAGCCAGGCCCCCCGTTTCGGGACGGGCTCGTAGAGGAAGTGCTCCGTAATGGTCACTATCCCCGTCCGGTGTTCCATCCAGTCCACCATGAACTGGCTGGCATCCGTCACCTGGTTCCTTATCCTGCCTATCATGCTGCCTCCCTAGACCACATAGGGCTCTTGCTTCTCTAGGCCCGGCTCGATGTCGTAAGCGTGCTTGACATAGAGCTTGCCGTTTTCCCTGACCTCGGCCTCCGTGTAGCGATACATGCCGCGCGGCGGCGGCCCACCGACCCAACCCCCGTTGATGTCGTAGAGTCCGCCGTGGCAAGGGCACAGGTAGAGCTGCTGGTCGCTCATCCACCGCACGGGACAACCGAGGTGGGCGCAGGAATTGGAGAGCACGTTCAGCTTGCTCATGATCTCCTTGCGCTCCGACTCCGTGAAGCCCGAACTCTTCTGATCCAGTATGGCGGGTCGCTCGGGGGTGCCGATTACGTCGCCGTTGGAGCCCTGGCGGCCCGGCTGCTTGATGGGGGCCCTCCACGAGAGCCAGATGGCGTTGGCCAGCGTATACTCCATCCTCGACTTGCCAGAGTTTGGAAACTCGTCCTGTATGGCCCTCTCCCCGTAGGTCTGCTGCAGGGGAAACTCTACCCTGAAGTGGGAGGGCTCCTCCACGCCGACGTCTGCGACGGAGGCAACCTCCACCCAGCCTGAGCCAACGTCCGATTCGCCGAGCACGTCCGTCTTGATGATGGGGCTCAGAACGAAAGCCACGGGCGGTATCGTCAGGATGGCCCCCATAATGGCGCCCATAACGCCGAAGCCGAGAAAGTCGCTCCGGGTTAAGGGATCTTTCTGTAGCTCTACCACGATTCGCCCCTTCTAGAGCCCCGGGACCCGTCCCTCACTGGTCGAACCCAGTTGGCGGGGGACCCGGTTCTACGGTGTATCCGGGCTGATTATATACCGTGTAAGGCACCCTGGAATTGGACTTCATAAAGCCCATGTTCAGCGCGATCACGGCCGCGACGACCCCGGTCGCGATCAGCACTACCCGGTAGCTCCTGCCCGGGCTGCCGTACCTGAAACGCAGCCTGCCCCGCAGGTACGTCACGTAGGCCCCCAGCGTTGCGAGGATCATGATCGTCAGCATTATGTAGCGCATGTACAGGAACGGGAACTCGGCGAGCGGCGAGATCGCGTAAAGCCCGGCCACCGCCGCAACGAGGCCGAAGAACCTTATGGGCACCCGGCCCGCGCGGTCGGGATGCCTCTCCGCCCCGAAGTACATGGCCGCGTTGGAGAGCACGAACAGGGTCACGACTATGATGGTGTTGATCAAGAGCAAATTCGACGACTCCCCGGAGACGAGCCTGTCGTAGGCGCCGGGAGCGGACGGGTTGGCCAGGTTGGCCGGCTGGGAGAGCTTGAGCGCGTACACGAGGGTGAAGCCCACGAGCGGCTGCAGCATCAGGAACCCCACGCCCCAGGTGAGGCCGACGGAGCTGCTCCAGTCGAAGAAGGCCCTGTCCTCCGAGGTCTTGGAGCGGATGTACATAAAGGAGGCCCACGCGGCGATGGCGAAGGCCGGCCAGGAGAGGTTGGCGAACGTCCTGTGCAGGACCATCTCCGTGAACATGGGGTTGAAGATGCCCTGCACGGCCACCCCGAAGCTCTCTATGGTCGAGTCCGAGATCGGCTTGACCCCGGGGGCACCCGTTACCATGTAGGTGTCTATGCCGGTCATGATGACCATCCAGATCCAGATAAAGAAGCCCATGGTGAACCCGAGCGCGATGTGCCGCTTCTTCTTGAGTACGCTGTAGCGATCCCACTTGTAGTAGTAGGAATACATGCCCCAGAGCGCGAGGCCCATGGAGAGCATGGCCAGGGCGATGAAGTAGAAGAAGTGGGTGAACAGCGAGGTCGTGACCCGCGGGTAGAGGCCGACGAGGAGGACCACGAACAGGACCGCGAAGGTGGCTCCCGCGGAGAACGTGAGCACGTTGAAGCGGGCCATGGAGTGGGCGAGCCGGTCCATCCTCGGGCTGCCCGTGCGCGCCCCCCAGGCCTGCAAGACCGGCGCCGCGAGGGCGAAGCCGACGAACAATTCGGCGAAGAACATGTGCACGATCATGGAAAAGCCCGTTATGAAGCGAGTTCCGCCCACGTTCGAGAAGGCGTCCGTGAGGTTCAATTGGGCCAGGAGGTGCAGGCTCGAAATGATTGCTACGCCCAAGCTCGAAACTCCTATTCTCTATCTAGGCTTCGCCGGTTCGCTCGAACACCGAGCTGCCAGCCTGGTGTCCACCGCCGGACCTGTGCAGGGTGGCCTGATGCACGGCCCTCGGCTCCAACCTGCTGTCCACTATGTAATACAGCCCCCCGACGCGCTGCACGGCCTCGCGCACGGGCCGGAGCAGCCTGCGCTCGCCGGTCGAGGCAAAGACGAGCACCTTGCCCTGCTCGAACGCGTCGTTCCAGGTGTCTGCCTCCTCCTGGGGCGCGCCCATCTCCATAAGGATGGGGTTGACCCCGACCCTCGTGAGCGAGGCGGCGAAGAGTATGGCCGCAAGCGAGATGAAGACCATGAGGGTAGGTATGCCGATGGCCGGCGTCGTGATGGCGAAGAAGATGCCGAAGACTATGAACGCAATGGCGAAGCCAAGCGGTACCTCTAGCCCGCGCCTATCGGCCGGGATGACGATGTATCGCGTGCCCTCCGGGAATGGCTCGGGCTCGCTGGCGTCCACACGTTTGAGGACCACCGTCAGCTCGTCCCTGTCCACGCCGAGCTCCCGGATCTCCGTAACGGCCTGGTTGAGACCCACCCCGTCGTCCACTACTCCTACTACGGTGTACCAGGAGCCCTGCTCCGGTATCTCCCGCCCTTCGACCAAAACGCCTACCTCCAGAGAGGAAATTGACCTGTCCCAAGCACCGATTCGGGCCGTCCAACAGCATACATTGTCTAGCCTCCGCATACTAGACCGTTCCACCGGCGGCGCGGGAATCTCTTTCACAAACCGCCGGATGTGAAGGCGTGCGCAACGCCCACCACGCGCTAGGGTAGACTGACCTCGTGGACACCAGAGAGAAGAAGCCACTTCCCGACGAACGAGTAGACTACTTCGAGGAGCGGGGGCTCGGGCCCTGGATCAAACGCAACCGGTGGTTGCTCGCGCGCCTATTCACGGTGGTAGTCTTCTCCTTTGCCGCCTCCACGGTTGCGACCAACTTCTCCTACAGCCAGGAATTCAGGCCCACGGTCCTGAGCGTGGACCAACTCAACTCCGGACGGCTCCCGGCCGGCACGAAACTCGGGGACTACGTGCAGGTAAGCGGCACCCCCGACGTGGGCGCGATAAAACCGACCACCATCGGGCGCCCCGAATCCCGGATAGGGGTCGTCTCCCGCTACGAGACCGCCTACCTTTACTACCGTCTCGACGAGACAGGCGATAACCTCCTCATCCAGTCGACCCAGGGCCT
>DASUPX010000181.1:0-4573 GCA_036280905.1 Rubrobacter sp.
TTGAGAGGTGGCGGCGGCACGAAGTTGCGCCATCGCGGCGGCGTCCTTCGCCTCCTGCTGCTGGCCGAGGTAGTTCGGTATCGCGATGGCCGTAAGTATCCCGATGATCGCGATGACCACGACCAGCTCGATCAGCGTAAAGCCCTCCTCGCGCGTCTCACGTAACCTCCGCATGTTTCCGCCTCTGTTGTCCCGGGGTCTGCACCGAGTCTTCGGCGGTAGAGAGCGCCAGCTTTAGTTGCAGAACAGGCAACACGTGTCAGAACCTCGGTGGACAGGCTTTGCAGAGGGTTGGCAAGCGCCGCGGGGGTGAGGGACGCCGGCCGCAAGAAAAATCATCCCAAAACGAGGTGGGGTACAATACGGGGCAGGATGGGAATCACAACCGGGAGGCTGTTGATAGTGGGGCTGGTGCTACTTGTCGGTCTCGTCTCGCGTGTCACCTACGAGCAGCTGATCCACCCGGAAGAGCCAGCCTTGGCGCAATCGAGCCAGGACGACTGTTCGAGCTTCGATTCCCAGCAGTCGGCCCAGGCCGCCCTCGAACGTGACCCGAGCGATCCCGACGACCTCGACGCCGACGGTAACGGCAGCGCCTGCGACGACTACGACTACAGCACTACCAGCAACACCCAGAGCAGCCCACTGCCAAGCAGCGCCTCACCAGGCAGCTCCTCGACGAGCGACTCCTCGACGAGCAGCCCGTCCCCTTCCTCCGGATCGAGACCCCAGGGAGACCGCACCCTGCTTGACGCCGGTGGCCCCACCAGCGGCCCTGTGCCGCTCATGCCCGGCGGCACCTGCCCGCCAGAGTTCCCGACAAAGCAACAGGACCTCTGCTACTAGCGCGCTCCGGCTAACGCCTACGCTCTCAGCACGCTACGGCCTTCGGCCTACGCTTGTCAGCAACGCTTCGCCCGGCTCCGCCTGGCTTGCTTTCAGCCAGATCGCTCTGCGGCCTGCTCCCTGCCGCTCTAGAGATTCGATGCTCAGGACAGGTTGGTAGTCGAAGCTGTCGTTACGGATCGAGACGACTGGCCGAAAGCGAGGCGAAGCGAGCTGACAAGCGACAGCCGCACGCAGGCTGGAGCGTGCTGACAAGCTGGTGGAGCGGAGCCGGCGTGCTGACGAGCCGCTAGCGGCTCGTCACAGGCGACCCGAGCGAATTATGCCGACCAGGAGGAGCAGGCCGAGGACGGCGGCGAAAACGAAGCCGATCAAGCCGAAGATGCTTACGCCCAGGAACTTGGTTCCCTGTTTGAGGAAGATGCCAAGCATCGACGAGCCTATTATGAGGGCGGCTATGAGGAAGGCGAAGACCAGGCGGTTGGCCAGGATATCGACTTTGGAGATCAGGTCGTCCAGGCCGGCGTGCCTGAAACGGACTTCTATCTCGCCGTCTTTTAGCTCGTCGAGGATGGCGTGGACCTGACGCGGGTAGTCCGCGAAGGCGTCGGGACGGGCCACCGCGCGGGCCAGTCGGCCGGCGATGTAGGTTGGGTCTCTGTAGCGGGAGATCAGAACCTCGGAGGCTTCGGCCGCCGGCGTGATCTGCGTCTTTGTCTCGGTCTGGAACCGTTCTGCCTCGACCAGAAAATCGGACAACTGGGCGACCTCGACGTGTAGCCGTGCGCCGCCCCTTCTTACCGACTCCAGGCTCGAGTCCCTTACCTGCTGGAGGGAGTGTTCTCTCCAGAGTGGTCCTCCCAGGGAGCCCAGGGTCTCCCGCATCTCGCGCCTGAGGGCCGAGTTGTCGTGGGGGATCGAGCTTCCGGCCAGGGGGAGCGAGCGGATCGCGTCGTCCACGTCGCCTCGGCGCACGGCGGCCAGGACCTCGGCCAGGCCCCGCAGCCGCTCCGGATCGACACCGAATGCCTCCGTCGGGTCGGCAAGCCAGACCCTTCCCGTCACTCCATCGAGCGCGAAACGTGCCAGGGACAGGTCGCTTAGGATGACGCCTTCGGTAAGGGCGAGCTGGATGAGCGCGTCGGAGATCTCAAGCCGGTGCGTCTCTTCCACGGGGGCCTGGTTCGCGGGCGCCGCAAACGTTATGCAGCGGCCCGTCGAGTAGTCCCTGTAGACGTCGGGGACCAGCAGCCGGAAGCTCTCCATCCCCTGCAGGCGGTGCGAGATCTGGGCCGCGAAGAACATGTCGCGCCGCTGGTTGACGTGGGCGATGAACTCGGCCACGGTGACGGAAGGGTCCAGGGGCAACCCCTCGCCGAGCCTCCGGCGCGTCAGGTCGGCGACGGGGCGCATCGCGAGTAGGTCCCTTCGCACCCCGCTCCGGTTGAAGACCACCAGCGCCGGACGCCCCCCCGGTAGCACGGCCCGGTGCGCCTGGGTAAACGGCCCGACCCTGTCCGGCACCTCCCCGAACTCCAGAAACAGCCGCTCCAGCGTGTTGCCAAGCTCCCTCTCCACGTAGGCCCTCGCCTCCGGAAAGGCGATAGGCTTCACAACGACCCTGGCGCGCGCCAGCTCGGCCGTTATGTTGGGTGGGATCAGGTCTCGCCTCACCGCCAGAAAGCGTCCCAGCTCCGTGAACGTCGGGCCCAGCTCTTCGAGAGAGAGGCGCAGCCTCGTGCCGACCCGCTCCGGCTCCTCCCTGCGGCGCCTGGGCAAAAACCGGCGCCCGAAAACGAACCCGAACCCGTACCGCGCCCCCACACGGGCGATCCTTCCGGCCCTACGCGCCGGGCTGTCGGGTAAATCCCGTTCCATGAGACAAGCTTATCAGCACGCTACGGCTAACGCCTCCGCTCGTCAGCACGCTACGGCCTTCGGCCTCCGCTTGTCGGCAACGCTTCGGCTTCGCCTCGCTTTCGGCCAGTCGTCTCGATCCGTAACGGTAGCTTCGACTACCAACCTGTCCTGAGCATCGAATCGTTAGAGCGGCTGGGTGGAGGCCGCAGAGCGATCTGGCTGAAAGCGAGCCAGGCGGAGCCGGGCGAAGCGTTGCCGACAAGCGAAAGCCGCTAGGCTGGAGCGTGCTGACAAGCCGCGAAGCGGCGTGCTGAAAGCGTAGGCGAAGCCGTAGCGTGCTGACAAGCGACCGAAGGGAGCGTGCTAATATGCCAGGAGATCTGGCGACTGGGAGGGGCTGAGCATGCAGTACGTCCACACTTGTTACAGGGTCCTGGACCTCGACAAGAGCATAGATTTCTACGAGAACAAGCTCGGGCTGGAACTCGCTCGCAAGTCACCCGTGGGCGACGACGCGACGAACGCCTTCTTCGCCGTGCCAGGCGATCCCGAGCCCCGGCTGGAGCTTACCCTGAACCATGACCAGGACGAGCCCTACGAGCTCGGTACGGGGTACAGCCATGTCGCGTTTGCCGTGGAGGATCTCGACGCCCTCGCAGAGAGGCTCGAGGAGGCCGGGGGCGTAGAGTTCGAGAGCAAGCCCCACGCCATGAGCAGCGGGACACGGATCTTTTTCGTCAAGGACCCGGACGGCTACCGCATAGAGTTCATCGAACGCGCGTAGCGCACCACCCGGACGACTCGAAAAGGAACCGGCCATCCTCGAAGACGGCCACCGTCTTGCCCTGTTCGAATGCTGACGGCTGATAGCTGTTGCCCCAACCACAGTCGTTTATCGCACGGCTCTAAAGCATATCCGTGGCGGCGCCGACTAATAGGTCGTGGCATCGGCACGACGAAAAGACTTCGGCGACTGCGAGGATGAGGGCGGGTATACCCTGCCCGAGGTTCTGACCGCGGTGGCCATCATGAGCGTAATCCTGGCCATCGGGGTCATCGTGTTGCTTGCCTTGCTGGAGCGGTGGCGTGTGGAGGCCGCGGCCGACCAGTTCGCCGCCGACCTTCGGCTCGTGCACACGAGGGCCACCGAGCAGCTCACCGACTGGAGGGTGGTGTTCATGGATGACGGTACACCCCTGGTCGGTTGTTCTGCCGCGGACTACTGCCTGGTCAAGCTGAATTTGCCGTACGGGGCCGGTGACCCGGCGCCGGCGCTCGACGGTTCGGTAAGGCCGGCGGTGCGAGAGTTGCCGGAAGGGACCAGGATAAAGGAGGTGACCTTCGATCCCGACTGCTCGCACGGGGACAGGAACGCTGCCGTTCCGCCAAGCACCTGCGGGGCAACCGCTACACAAGCTGGGGCGACCCGGACGCTCGAGTTCAACCCCAACGGCACCGTCAGGACGCTCAGGCCGGGACAGAGCGGGACCGTCGTGATCAGCTCCGACGACGGAAGTCCGGTCTGTCCGGTCGTCTTCAACGCTCCCACGTCCAGGATACGTATCGGTGAGATCTACTACCCGTAGAACCGCGTTCGACCCTGGCTACTCCATCGTGGAGGTCATGGTTGCGATCGTGGTCCTGACCGTCGCCATAGTCCCCATGGCCGGCATGTTCGGTGCGGCGATAGAGGCCACCGATGCGGGCGGAGAATACGACAGGGCGCGTTCCTGCGCGGTCCAGAGGCTGGAGCAGATAAAGAGCCTGCCGTACGAGTCGGTCGAGGCCGGTTTGCCCGATGGAGTCTGCGAACCGAGCAGCCTCCGGTACGAGGTGGCCACCTTACCGGTTGGCACTGACCTCGCCA
>DASUPX010000182.1:0-3878 GCA_036280905.1 Rubrobacter sp.
TCTCGCGGGCGATGTTTCGCCCCCTGTGTGCCCCACTTCCCAGGTCGGCTGGCGGAAGCAAGAAGGCCTCACCCTGGGCGGCGCGCAAGGGGTCGCGGCCGTCGTCGAACTCGTACTCGATCTCGCCCGACAGGACGTACCCGCGGTGACCCTCCTCGCACCAATCATCCCGACGGACTCCTTCTCCGTACTCCACGGTGGCCCAGCGTTTGCCCCCCACATCCGCTTCCTTGGCTCGAATTCCGGGCGCGTCGTCGGTCCACTCCATCTCGCCAAAGGCCAAGTTGCGCGGCTCATTCACGTTCCACTCCCCACATTTCTCGGCTGACGTTCTTTCGATTGGGAAGGCTTACCCCTGCGGCACCACACCAGGCCCGCTCCCTTCTCGACCCAGAAAGTATAGAGCAGTTTGCGAACGAACCGAGGTTGTTAGGGACGAGCGGTCTGGTTTCAGCCCCCGTTCGTGGCTGAGACCTTACTGCTTCCTTCGGCTGGCGACAGTTGGAGGCTACTCCGAGCAGGCGGCTGCGTGCAGAACGCCCTTCTGGCCAATGAGGGCGTAGCCGGAGATCTCATCTCCCTTTAACTTGACATCCCTTCCGGCACCAGCGGCCCGCTGTTCCCCGTGCGTGGTCTCCGCGACGGTCTGGATGAAGTCTCTGACCTCTGAAACCTCCGGTGTACCGTACGGTCTATCCAGGCCAACGGACTCGAACGCGTAGCGCGAGAGCAGCTTGCGGAAGACCCTGGCGAAGGTGCGGGGACCGGCGAGTATCTCGAGCAGCGCCAGGCGCTCTCCGATGGCTACGACCACGCCGCTGGTCTCTTCCGGTAGCTCGCGGGCCAGCTTCTCGAAAGCGTCGAGCCTCTCGGCGTGGGAGTATCTGGAGGCACGCAACGCACGCACCGGCAGGCCCGTCTTGTAGCGGCGGGCCACGTGATCCAGATCTCGCCACACGGCTTGCTGGCCGTCCCACAGGCTCCTGCCGCTCTTCACGGAGTAGTGCACGGGCCTGCTCGCAAGTCGCCTGAGCGTGAGGTGCGGGCTGCCCGTCGCCGGAAAGAAGGCCCTGGAACGGTAGCCCCAGCGCCCACGCTCGACGCACGAGACCGGCAGGGTGATCTCGGAGCCGGCATCGATGAGGACGCTGGAGTTCGCCACGCGGTGCTGTCCGGCGCCGGTGAGCTCATCTCCTTCCAGGATCAAGACCCGCAAGTCTCCCTCGTTTATGACCCGTAGCCCCTGCGCGCATCCGGCTTCGTGTAGGCCCTCGATTCGCAAAGTTCCAGCCAGCAACCCGTCTTCCAGAAGCGAGAGTCCGTCCTCCTCGGGCATACACCCACGTAGCGGGAACACGTGCAGGAGGCCGTGGGAGATTGGGGCGCCTATATCCACACCATAGAGAGTTCGCTGCAAAATTTCGTCCAAGATTCGCTCCCTCCTTCTAATAGGGGGATCGGGTCTGGGCGCCTGGGATACTCCAGGCGCTCACCCGGAGTTATATGGGAAGAAGGAGAGATCACGCCGTCCGGCGGGCACCTCTCCATGATCTACCAGCTCTTTGGTCTATCTATGCCGCTCGCACCGCCCCCTGATACAAAATCTCGATGCGTATGGCCGTGGGTCGTCTGCCACTTCTCATAGACCCTCCTGTTGACATTTACGTACGCACACCTTTGCTGGATGACCAAGGGCAGGCAGATGTTCCCAATTCCTGGTTCAGGTACGTCCTGTTCTAGCTCCCGACGCACCTACCGTAATCTCGGGGGTGGACGGGACTACAGACGGGAGGACGTGGATCTTGATGCGGTGGAGCCGTCGGGCGCCCGGTTACCGCCCGTCTCGAGGGTCTTCCCGACCCGCTTCTTGGCGGCTACGGCTAGCTCGTCTGCCCGGTCGTTCCCGTTCTTGTGGGCTCCTGCGGTCCTGGAGTGCCCCTTGACCTTCTTCCACCGCACTTCCCCGTGGCGCGCCGTCGCCCTCAGGAGCCTCTCCCACAGGTCCCTGTTCGCCACAGGCTGCTTGCGGTAGTTTAGCCAGCCGTTCTTTCTCCACTTCTCGTGCCAGCCCCTCCTCATGCAGTTGACGAGGTAGGAGGCATCGGCGTAGACGGTAACAGTGTGCCCCTCCCCTATACTCTCCAGGGCGGCGCAGGCCGCGGTTATCTCCATCCTCAGGTTGGTGGTCTCGCGCTCTCCGCCGCTGATCTCCACCGTCTCGCCCCTCCGATACGAGATAACGGCCCCGTAGCCTCCTGGACCTCGGGAGCCCGTGGAGGCGCCGTCGGTGTAGACGTGGACCTCTCGCCCACTCATCCGCGGGTCGCCCCGCCCGCCCGAGCCCCGAGCAGGCGGACGATGAGTTGCAACCGGTCGACCTCGAACCTGGCCTGTTGCAGGCCGACCTCGGCCCAGGACCGGGCGGCCTCCAAGTCACGATGCTCCTCGGTATCGAGCAGGCCGTCCAGGTAGAGGCTGGCCGTCCGCTCGTTCCTCGCCTCCAGGATGGCCTCGGCGTTGTCCAGGCGGACCCGTCTGACGTGGTTGGCGAGCTCCCGGTCGGCCCTCGCCATATCCTCCATCGCGGCACCCAGCCGCCTGTACGCCGTGTTGATCTCCTGAATAAGCGCATCTCCCGTCATCAGTGTCTCCTCCTTTCCCAACCGGCCAACTTCGATACCTCGATGACAGACAGTATGAACGCTTTGCGGTCAAGCACACGAGAGGCGGAGGAGCCCTTGGCGCACTCTTCCGGAGCCATGCCTACGGGTGGCGGGGTGTCTTCCCACCACCCGGCTTCTGACCTGACAGGCTGCTTCTTGGGCTAGCAGCTTGCCTTTCTGTCCTCGGCATCCGTCCTGCAGATGTCTATGCCGTCTCCCCCGTTGGCCAGGTCGTTGCCCCGAACTCCGTCTCTGGTGACCAGCGTATCTCCGCGGTCCTGCCCGAAGAGCCGATCATTTCCTCCCCCGCCACGGATCGTGTCGCTTCCTTCTCCGCCGCAGATCACGTCGTCGCCGCCGTTTCCGAAGACCTCGTCCGCGCCCGCCAGGGCAAGGATGGAATCACGCCTGCCGCTGCCGAGCAAGGTGTCTCCTCCGGCGGTGCCGACCACGTTCACCACTGCATCGCGGCACCTGACCAGCTCGTAGGCGCCCATATCGCAATCGGCGCGGGGCACACCGCGCTGGTCATTGGGCTCGCAGGCCTCGGCTCCGGATTCCGCTTCGCTGGCGGCGTTTATCGCGGGGCTGCCGGGTAGCAGGGGCAGCGTGGAAGTCAGGCCGCCGTTGAGATTGATCCCTATGTCCAGCTTGGGGTCGACCGGGTTTGCCGCGCTACCGACGTGGATGCCGGGCGCGCCGACCGGGATCGTGAGGTTGCAACCGTCGCTATTGCCGATGAGATCGTAGGACGCCGCCGTGATCGTGGCTCCACCCTGCACCTCACAGTCGGGCACGTCGCTACTACCGGGCGAGCCGTCCTCGTTGGCCGCCAGGATCGTGTTACGAAGCGTCATCGAAGTCGTAGAGCTGTCGCGCCTGAGGGTGACCGCCGCGTTTCCCGAGCCATCCCCGTCGCTGTCAGCGGTATTGCGGGCGATCGTGACGTTGTTGAGGGTAAAGCCGGGACCGTTACGGGCCTGGATGGCCGCACCGCTGCCGCCGGCCTGGTTGTGCGCCATGGTAACGTTCGTGAGCGTCGTCACCGAGGAGGAGCCTGCGGCCCGGATCCCGCCACCCAGACCACCGGGGACCGCACGGTTGAGGTAGATTGCGCTTCTCTCGATCGTCGTTACGCCGTAGGCGCCGAGGCCACCGCCGAAGGGGGCATCGTTGGCGTAGATCTCGGTGTCGAAGAGCGAGGTGGTCGCCCCC
>DASUPX010000183.1:0-16220 GCA_036280905.1 Rubrobacter sp.
GCTGCGAGGTTTCGATTGTGGTGGGGATCTGTGTTTGCTGGAATATGTGTCACGCATGCTCCTTCCTGAAGCCTGATGCCTGTAGCCTGCCGCCTCAAAAACCTACATCCTGAAGATGCCGAATGTAGTCTCCTCCAGCGGCGCGTTCGCGGCCGCCGAGAGGCCGAGGGCGAGGACCATTCTCGTGTCCACAGGGTCTATGACGCCATCGTCCCAGAGCCTCGCGGTCGAATGGTAGGGGTTGCCTTCTTCCTCGTATTTTTCGAGGATGGGGTCTTTGAAGTCTTCGCGCTCCTCGTCGGTCATCTCCCGGCCCTCGCGCTTCAGGTTCTGCTCCTGCACGGTCAGGAGCACGTTGGCTGCCTGTTGACCCCCCATGACGCTGATACGGGCGTTGGGCCACATCCAGAGGAAGCGCGGAGAGTAGGCCCGGCCGCACATCCCGTAGTTGCCGGCCCCGAAGGAGCCGCCGATGATCACGGTGAACTTGGGGACGTTGGCGTTGGCCACGGCCATGACCAGCTTGGCCCCATCCTTGGCGATTCCGCCGGCCTCGTATTCTCGGCCAACCATGAAGCCGGTGATGTTCTGCAAGAAGACGAGCGGGATGCCACGAGAGCAGCACAATTCTATGAAGTGGGCGCCCTTGAGCGCGCTCTCGGAGAAAAGTATGCCGTTGTTGGCCAGGATTCCTACGGGATGGCCCATGATGCGGGCGAACCCGCACACGAGCGTCTCGCCGTAAAGCGGCTTGAACTCGTG
This sequence comes from Rubrobacter sp., assembly GCA_036280905.1. Lineage (GTDB taxonomy): Bacteria > Actinomycetota > Rubrobacteria > Rubrobacterales > Rubrobacteraceae > Rubrobacter_D. Next base: position 763 of record DASUPX010000183.1, read on the forward strand.
AAGGCGGCTTCCATCCACGGTCCTGGCGATAACCTCCCTCACGTCGTAGCCCTGCCTGTAGTCGCTTGGGACGACGCCGTAGAGCTCCGCCGGGTCGTAGAGAGGCTCCTCCGGCTCCTCCACGGTCCAGGGCACCCGCTTCTCGTGGTTCAGGTTCTCCACGATGGAGCGCACGATGGCGAGGGCGTGCTCGTCGTCCCTGGCGAAGTGGTCAGCCACGCCGGAGCGGCGGGTGTGGACGTCGGCGCCGCCTAGCTCTTCAGCCGAGACCTCCTCGCCGGTCGCCGCCTTCACCAGGGGAGGGCCGCCGAGGAAGATCGAGCCCTCCCCCTCGACTATGACGACCTCGTCGCTCATGGCGGGCACGTAAGCCCCGCCCGCCGTGCAGCTTCCCATCACGGCGGCGACCTGGGGAATGCCCTTCGCGCTCATCCTGGCCTGGTTGTAGAAGATGCGGCCGAAATGCTCGCGGTCGGGGAACACCTCGTCCTGAAGCGGCAGAAAGGCACCCCCGGAATCAACGAGATAGATGCAAGGCAGGTGGTTCTGCTCCGCGATCTCCTGCGCCCGCAAATGCTTCTTGACCGTCACCGGATAGTAGGTGCCACCCTTCACGGTCGCATCGTTGGCGACCACCATAACCTCGCGCCCAGAGACGCGTCCTATACCCGTGATTATCCCCGCACCGGGAACACGCCCGTCGTACATCCCGAAAGCAGCCAGGGATGAGAGCTCGAGAAAGGCCGTGCCAGGGTCGAGCAAACCATCGACCCGATCCCTCACGGGCATCTTGCCACGCTCCCTATGACGCTTTTGCGCCTTCTCCCCCCCACCTCGCCGGGCCTCGGCAGAGCGTTCGCGCAATTCCGCGACCAACCTGGCGAAGCCCGCCACGTTCTCGGCGAAGGCCTCGCTGCTGGTGTTTACCAACGTTCCTAGCCTGCTCATGCCCTCCCGTCCGCCTGGCCCAGACTACATGGCATGTTAGCGATGGCCAGCTTCACGTGCCAGGGTACACACCCGCCACCCCACGCAGACCGCGTAACCCGGGCCGAAATGATATCTAGTTGAAATAGTACGACCGGTCGTGCTATTATCCGGGCATGACAAAGATGGAGAGCACACACCAGCGAATACTGTGGCGAGGGTTGGAGATCGTAAGCGAGCGTGGGCTCGGGGGGGTGAGCCTTGGTGGGCTGGCGGATCGGGCAGGCATGTCCAAGAGTGGGTTGTTCGCGCACTTCCGGTCCAAGGAGGAGTTGCAGGTAGAGCTGCTTGGCGCGGCCGAAGCGGCTTTGAAGCGGGAGGTCGTGGATCCAATCGTGGAGGTACCAGAAGGGTTACCGAAGTTGAGGGCATTGGTAGGGCGTTGGCTAGGATGGGCGGCACGATCCGGGCTACCGGGCGGATGTCCCCTTTACGCTGCGGCCTTCGAGCTCGACGACGCTGAGGAGGGCCCCGTGCGGGACTTCCTGATGCAGAGCAAAGGCGAGTGGTCGCGGATGCTGGAGGGGCTGGTGAAGGAGGCCGTGGCGCTGGGACACCTGGAGGAGGATCTGGACGCTGTCCAGTTCGTCTGGCAACTAGAGGGGATCTACCTGTCCCACCACGTGTCCCAGCGGCTCATGCGTGACCCCGAAGCGGACGCGCGAGCCCTTGCCGCCTTCGACGGGCTTGTCGCCTCCTCGCTCTCGGGTCAGACGCCGCGGCCGGAGCCGGGATCATGACCAGGAAAAGCCTTGCTTCTGAGCATCATGGCTGGGGCACGGTCCTGCGGCGGTGCTGGCCAACGCTCGTTGGTGTCCTGGCCGGCACGCTCTCGCTCGTGAGCGATGGCGTGGACGGTTCCCCGGTAACGGCCGAGCTCGCGGTGATCACCCTTCTCGTGGCGGTCGCTTATCTGCCCATAGGGGCCGTCCGCAAACAGCTGGGAGACCGCAGGGTGCTGGTGCTAGAGACGATTGGGGTACTGGTCTTCGCTGCCCTCGCGCTGGGCGCGCTGCTTGCGGAGGGACGGACCGCCCAGTACCTCCTGGCCGCCGCCTGGCTCGGGCACGGCGCGTGGGACGTGGCCCACCACGTGGCCGACAGGGTAGTACCCAGGTGGTACGCGGAGATCTGCGCCGTACTCGACGTGCTGGTCGCCGTGGGGATCATCCTCGCCGTGCCACACGTGTGATGTCCAGAGGTTTGTCGAGGCACTACCCAGGAAGGAGAGCATGAAGCCAGAGATCAACAACGTAGGGGGCAACCGACCCGAAGAGACAGCAGCCCCAGCGTGGGAAGATGCGCAGGGGCGAATCGTAGAAACCGCCTCGTCAGGAGCGGGCTGGTGGTCGGGACGACTTCGACCCGGTTCAGCATGGCGTTTGGGGCGACACCTCCTGGAGATGATCGCCGCGATGATGATCGGGATGATGCTGCTCGTCGCCGGGATCCTGGCTTTTGGCGAACCGCCCGGCTACTCCAACGTATTCGTCGAGTACGGTCTAATGGGCGCGTCCATGTCGGGGGCCATGGTGGCGTGGATGCGCTTCAGGGGACACGCCTGGTGGGACGGCCTGGAAATGACGACTGCCATGCTCGTGCCGATGTTCGCGGTGGTCTTTCCGTTCGGATGGGATACGGCGGGAGGAACATCGGGCCAGTCGGACCACGCGCTAATGATGCTCGCTCACGTGGCGATGATCGGCGGTATGGTCGCTCTGATGCTCTACCGTTGGGACCGTTACACGCACGGGTAAGGCAACGGACGGAAATTGTAGGGGCGGGTTCGAACCCGCCCCTACGGGGTCCCCATTTGTTGTTTGGCTTCCAGGGGAGTCTCGGTCAGGAGGCTGCGGGCTATGATCTGGCGGTTGATCTCGCTCGTCCCTTCGCCTATCTCGTTGATCTTGACCTGGCGCCAGTAGCGGGCCACGGCGCTCGTCTCCATGAAGCCCTCTCCGCCCCAGATCTGGACGGCCTCGTCCGCCGCGCGCTTGGCGGCCTCGGAGGCGAAGACCTTGGCCATGCTCGCCTCCCGGCCGAAAGGACGTCCCATGTCCCTGAGCCACGCTGCCTTGAGGACCAGGTTGCGGGCGAGCTCTATCTCCATTGCCATGTCGGAGAGCTTGAACTGGATGGCCTGAAAGCCGGCGATGGCGCGCCCGAACTGCTCTCTCTCCTTCGCCCGGGCCACGGCCTCATCGAAACATGCCTGGGCGAGGCCTACGGAGAGGGCTGCGACGGCGACCCGGCCAGCGTCTAGCGTGGCGAGGAACTGTCTGAAGCCCCTGCCGCGCTCGCCGAGCAGGTTTTCCTCGGGCACGCGGCAGTCGTCAAAGTAGAGCGGGTGCTGGTCTGCGGCGCGCCACCCGAGCTTTTCGTAGCCGGGGCCGCGGGTGTAGCCCGGGGTGTCCTGGGGGACGATGATCGCGGTCAACTCCGGTTTGCCGTTCTCGCGGGTGCCCGTTCGGGCGATAACGGTGACCCCCCCCGTGATGTCCGTGCCCGAGTTCGTGATCCACTTCTTCGACCCGTCTACGACCCAGTACCCGTCCTCCAACCTCGCCGTCGTCCGCGTCCCGCCTGCATCCGTCCCGGCCCCCTCCTCGGTAAGGCCGAACGCCCATAGGTTCTCGCCGGTTGCGCACCTGGGGAGGTACCTCTCCTTCTGTTCTGGCGTGCCGTAGGCCAGGATCGGCGCGCAACCGAGGGAGATGTGGGCCTCCATCGTGATCCCCACCGAGGTGTCGGCGCGTGAGATCTCCTCCAGAGCCAGGTTGTAGGCGACGAAATCCCCACCGGAACCGCCGTATTCTTCGGGGAGAGTAAGGCCGAGCAGGCCAAGGCTAGCCATATCCGCGATTATGCCGTACGGGAATCTCTGCTCGCGGTCCAACTCCGCGGCGTGGGGTCGGATCTCGTTCTGCGCGAAATCGCGCGCCAGGTCTCGCCAGCGGCGCTGGGCCTCGGTGGGATCGAAGTTCAAAGGGGGCCTCCTGCGTACTCGGTCCAGGGGCATGATAGCAGTGGTCCACGACAGCTGAGCAAACGTTTCTATTGTTGCGATTACATTAAACCCTTCAAAACGTTACGAAACCTATGTTTCCCAACCTCGTATAAGGGGATAGACTCGAGAGTACACAACCTTGAAGGAGGCACAAATGCTCGGGGCAATAATCTTCTGGATCATAGTAGGCGGTATCGCAGGCGCGCTGGCCAAGCTGATCATGCCCGGCGACGATCCGGGCGGCTTCGTCATAACCATCCTGCTAGGAATAGCCGGAGCTATCGTAGGCGGTTTTCTGGGCAGCTTCATCGGTATCGGCGGCGGCGGGTGGATCTGGTCCATCCTGATCGCCACCATCGGTGCGATTATCCTGCTAGCCATCTACCGACTCTTAGCGGGGAATAGGGCAACCAGGTAGCGAGCACCAGTTTGTGGGGCCGGGACCGCTGGTTCCGGCCCTCTTTTTATGCTCGGGGTTCCCGCTCTCTCCTCTGCGGGCATACCAGTAACGCAGGATGAGCGGTGTGGCCCATCGTCGCGTTGTTTCAGGGCAGGCAGCAAGCCTGCTTGTTTCGGGCATCATGAGGGCTCGGGTCTAGCAGGCGCGGCAGGATGGGGCGAACTCGTCGCCCGCCTGTCAGTCGTCGTGGTGGGCGGCCGACGATTCCTGGGGCACCAGCACGTCGAGGGCGTTGCGGGCAACCGAGAAATTCTGTGGCGTCCGCGTGACGACCTCTCCGTCAATGTTGACCTGTTGCTCAGGATCGGCCTCCAGGCGGACCCGGGGGGTCCTGAAGTGGTGTACGCCTTCGACGTTGATAAAGTCGCCGCTCTTGAGGTACCTGGCGACCCCGAACAGGTCCCGGCTCCGGCCCAGCTCTATGGCGTAGACGTCGAGCGTTTTGTCGTCGATGCCGGACTCGGGGGCGACGATCATCCCCCCGCCGTAGAAGCGCCCGTTGCCGACGGCGACCTGAAGGAGCCGGTCGTACTCGACGGGTTCGTGGTCCCCATCCGGGAAGGTTAGCCTGCCGGAGAACGGCTCGTGTCGCAGGAAGGCCCTCATGGCGGCCAGGGGGTAGGCCAGGGGGCCCGTGCTCTTCTTCAGCCAAGGCGAGAGGGACCGCGTTGCCCCCACGCTCAGGCCCACGGAGGCGACGTTCACGTAGTAATTATCCCCGGCCAGGCCGAGGTCCACGTCCACGATCTTGCCCCCCGCTATGGCCTGGCAGGCGCTCTCGACGTCTTCGGGCATCTGCAAGGTGCGGGCGAAGTCGTTGGCCGTGCCGAGGGGGAGCAAGCCCAGAACGACGTCGCGGCCGGCCAGGAAATCCACCACGGAGCTAACGGAGCCGTCGCCGCCGCCAAGAATAACGAGCCGGTGGCCGTCCTCAACGACCTCGCGCACCGTCTCGGAGAGCCGCGCAGGGTCCCTTATGGCGTAGGTGGCGCCGAGCGGAATGCCGAGCTCCTCGAGACGGTCGATGGCTTGAAAGAACGCCCGTTCGCCCGTTCGGGAGCGCGTGTTGACCACGAGCGCCGCGCGCCCCAGGTCATGCGGGCTGCTCTCGGAGAGCCTGTGATTGTGGGTCATGCTAGCCCTGCACCTCTTCCTGGAGCTTCTGCGAGTCCGTATACGGTGAACGCGGGTCAAGGTTTCTCGCCCCCGCACCGACCTTCCGGTTCGTATAACATGATCCGGGCCGAAAAGCTTGCGGAAAGGGGATCAGCATAGGCGACAGGATCGGTTTTGTGGGCCTTGGCATCATGGGTCTGCCGATGGCCAGGAACCTCACGCTGGCAGGCCTGGACATCACGGTGTTCAACCGCACCACGAGCAAGGCGGAGGAGCTGGCCGAAGAGACCGCCGCCGCGGTCGCAGACGACCTTGCCGAGCTTGCAGGCCGATGTGACGTGGTCATCACCATGCTGCCCGGCCCGCCTGAAGTCGAGGCGGTAATCGCCGGGGATGGCGGGCTTCTGGAGAGCATGAGACAGAGGACTCTGCTCGTGGATATGAGCACCAGCTCGCCGGTCCTGGCCCGTAGTCTGGCGCGGGAGGCGGCGCGGCACGAGATCGGGATGCTCGACGCGCCCGTCTCAGGCGGCGACGTGGCGGCCGAGCAGGGAACGCTGTCCATCATGGCCGGCGGCAAGGAGGAGGACTTCGCGAGAGCCAGGCCCCTCTTCGAGGCCATGGGCCAGACGATCGTCCACGTGGGCGAGAGCGGGGCCGGGCAGGTTACCAAGGCGGCGAACCAGATCGTGGTGGCGCTCGTGCTCGAGGCGGTCTCCGAAGCCCTGGTGCTAGGCTCAAAGGCGGGGGTAGACCCGTCCCGGCTTTTCGGGGTGCTCTCCGGGGGCCTGGCGGCGAACAGGGCCATGGAGGTCAAGCGCGAAAAGATGCTCGGCCACGACTTCGAGCCGGGCGGCAAGGTCGAGTTTCACCACAAAGACCTGAGGATCGCACTCGAGACGGCCAGAGAACACGGCGTGTCGCTCCCCGTTACCGCAATGGTGGACCAGATGTTCGGGGAACTCGTTGCAACCGGCAGGGGCGGTTGGGACCATTCCGCACTGCTTGCCCTGATCGAGGACCGCTCGGGTTATCGCATTTAGCGGAGCCCCGGGAAGGCCGGAAGTAAGGCATCAGGTTCTTGAATTGGGGCGTTTTCCGAAGTTCTTGAAGGTGTGGAGTGCGAGGCAGCTGCTCTTCGGGTCGCTTCAGGCTCTTCCTGAAGCGACCTGAAGCCTGCAGCCTTCTCGCTACTTTCCTTCGAGCGTGCGTTCCACGTTCTTTGGCTCGTGATCTCGGCCCGAGGCGTAGGCGGCAAGCACTATCTCCAGGGCCCTGAGCCCGTCGAGGCCGCTCGCTACCGTGGGGTTGCCTTCTGTTACGCCGCGCAGGAAGTCGGTTAGCATGAGCTCGTTCATGTCTTCGCCGGTGTAGGTCCAGGAGGGGGCGCGGGTTTCGTGGTCGAAGGTTCGCAAGGGTCGGGCGAAGGGGTCCACGTCGAGGACGCCGGTGGTGCCGACTATTCTCAGGGTCACATCGCCCCAGGTCGGGAAACCTTGGCCGCGGGACCAGCTCGGGTCTATGGTTGCGAAGGTTCCGGCGGCGAATGGCCCGCCTTCTAGCTCGAGGGTGAGGATGGCGGCGTCGTCCGTCTCCGTGGCCCCGAAGAACGAGTCGACCTCCGCGTAGACGCTTCTGACCTCCACGTCGAGCATCCAGCGCAGTATGTCGGCGAGGTGAACGGTATGGTCCATCACCGCGCCACCGCCGGCCAGCTCGGGATCTACGAACCAGCCGCCCGGGATCCGGCCGTGGTTGGTCCCGTTTATTGCCAGGATACGGCCCAGTGAACCATCCCGCACGATCTCCCTCGCGCGCACGATAGAGGGAAGGTAGCGGACCGGAAAGGCAGTCCTGAGCTGGCTGCCGGAGGCCCCGGAGGCGGATATGATGGCCCTTGCGTCATCGAGCGTTGTAGAGATGGGCTTCTCGCAGAGCACGTGCACGCCGGCTTGCAGGGCGGGGATCGCATCCCTGGCGTGGTTCCTGTTCTCGGAGCAGATCACCACCGCGTCCACATCCCCGAGCAGCGACTCGGCATCCTCGAAGTAACGCACGCCGTAACGCTCGGCTGCCTCCCGGCCACGGTCCGCGTCCGTATCGGTCAGGCCGACGAAGTCCGCCATTTCGAGGTTCGCCAACACGGCGGCGTAGGCTGGGGCGTGGACGTGGGCGAAGCTCATCATGCCGACCCTGACGCTCATGGCCGCTCCCCCAGCGTCACCGGTTTCCCCCCAAAGATAGATTCCGTTGCGGCGAGGCTGATCCTGAGTGCCTCGTAGGCGTCTTCCGGTTTGACGACAGGCTCCTCCCCGGTGGCGATGCAGCGGACGAAGTGCGCGAGCTCCCTCTCGTAAGGTCCAGGACCGGAAGCGAGGCCGGGCGCTTGCTCCGCGGAGCCGACCAGTTCAAGCGTTGCTGGCTCGGTGCTGCCGGCGGTCAGCATGGCACGGCTCCCAGCCACCTCGATCGAGTAGTTGAACGGGCCAGGGTATCCCCAGTGCGCCTCGACGTGTGCGATGGCGCCGCCCGCAAAGCGCAGGGTGACCAGGGCGTAGTCCAGGCGGTTGTACTCGCGTCCCAGAACGCCGCGGGCGTACACCCTCTCCACGTCGCCAAGCGCCCACCGCAGGAAATCGAAGTCGTGGATCACGAGGTCGACCAGCACGCCGCCGCTCACGCGCCAGTCCGCGTACCAGTCGTTCCAACCCCGAAGAAGCGGGGAGCGACGGGTAGTTCGCACCACCCCGATGGTCCCCAGGTCTCCGGCGTCGATCTTCTCCTTTATGCGCACGTACTCGGGGAAGAAACGCACAACGTGGCCGACGAAGAGCCGCGGCCCGCCGCCGGAGAAAGACTCCAGGATCTCCGCCGCGTCTTCGATGGTGCGGGCTATCGGCTTCTCAAGGATGACGTGCTTGCCGTCGCGTGCGGCCTTCACGGCGAGGTCCTTGTGGAAGGCGGTGGGCAGGCACACGTCAACCACATCGACGTCCTCAGCCGCGACGAGCTCCTCGTAGGAAGAGTAGGGCCGCGCCCCGGCTAGCTGGGCTGCACCCGCGGCGCTTTCTCTGTTGGCGTCCGCGACGCCAACCACCTCTACCTCTGGGATGTTCGCGTAGGCGTTCAGGTGCACCCCGCCCATAAAGCCGGCTCCTACGAGGCCGATCCGCACTCGGTTCCTCCTCTGGTATCGCTCATGGCTAGGAATCCTGGCCCTGACGGATAAAGTCCTCGAGGTTCGCTTTCAGGGTGCGTGCCGCTTCCGCAGGGCTGACGTCGCCAAGCAGTGAGGAGTTGAACTGTTCCTGCATCTCAAGGGACATGTCCGAGTAGTATGGGGTTACGGGACGCGGAAGGGTGTGCTGCAGGGCCGTCCTGGCGAGGGAGACAACGGGGACGCTCTCCTGGATCTCCGGGTCGTCGTAGAGGTCGGACCTGGTCGGCAGGTACGAGCCCTCGATCGCCCTCAATTTCTGCTGCTCGGGCGAGGAGAGGAATTCGATGAACTTCCACGCGGCATCCGGGTTCTTGGAACTGGAGCTGATGTACAGTGGCTGGTCGCCCACTGTTCCGTTGCCAGGCTTACCGTCGCCTGACGGTAGCTCGGAAACGCCGACCTGGTCGGTGTCCAGCTTCGGATAGTCGGAGGTGCCGATCAGGGCGTACACGTAGGGCCAGTTGCGAAGGAAGACTGCGTCGCCGTTCAGGAAGGCCCCGGCCGACTCGTCCTCCTTGTAGACCGTAACCGCCTGCGGCGAGACGCCGTCGGTGATCATGCTGCGCTCCGTGGCGAGGCCTGCTATGGCCTCGGGACTGTCCACGATGACCTTGTTCGGGTCCTCGGGATCCAGTACGTTTCCGCCGTGGCCCCAGATGAACTCGCAGCCGTCGCACACCCCGCCCTCGTACCTGGCACCCTGAAACACGAAACCGAACTTGGTCCCGGACTGATCCATGACCTTGAGGGCCATCGTTTTCAGCTCGTCCCAGGATTTTGGAGGGGCGTCGAAACCGCTCTGCTCTAGCAGATCTTTACGGTAGTAGAGGAGACCCGTGTCCGTGTACCATGGCATGGCGTAGGGCTTGTCCTCGTAGATTATGGCTTCGACCGAACCGGGCAGGTACTCCTTCTGGGTGCTCTGCGGGAACCGGTCCGTTAGATCTGTAACCCACCCGTTCGCGGCGAGCTCGGCGGTCCAGATGACGTCACCGAGGATCACGTCTAGTTCCTCCCCGCCGGCCTGGAACTGGGTCCTTAGCTTGTCCAGGCGTTGGCCCGTGTCCGAGTTGCCCTCGCGGAAGATGACCTTGTAGGTGCCCTTGTTCTGCTGGTTGAACTTGTCGATAAGCTTCTGGGTAGTCCCCGACTCGTCCGGGGATGCCGTGTAGTACAGCTCGGTCACCCCACCGCCCTGCTCGGCCCCACCGCAGCCCGCGGCCCCGAGCAAAACGGCCCCGGCGAGCCCCGCACCGCTAGTTTTCAGGAAGTCCCTACGCGATAGCCCCCTTGGCACCGATGTTCCCACAAGTTACTCCCTTCCTCGCCTGCGTGACGAATACTGCGGCTCTAATGGTTCGCGCCCCTTTTCCGACCGCCTCATCCGACCTCGGACACCATGACGGGGCGGTGTTCGGCGAGCGAGAGGTCGGCGGCCATAGCTATCTTAAGCGCCTCGAGGGCGTCGCGGGCGGTGCACCGGTTCTCGGCCTCGCCACGGGCAAGGGAGAGGAAGTGCTCCAGCTCGGCTCTGTAAGCGTCGAGGAAGCGGTTCTGGAAGTCCGGATACGCGACCTTCCCCGAGGGCTGTACGCCCGGCTCGACGGATCGCAGGGGTGTGCGGCCGTTCACGCCAACGGCGACGCTGTCTCTGGAGCCGAAGATCTCCGCCCTCACGTCGTAGCCAAGGGGGTCGTGACGGCCACCGGTCAGTACCGCCACCGAGCCGTCCTGCATCGTGATGAGGGCCGCCGAGGTATCCACGTCGCCGTGCTCGCCGAAGAAGCCGAAGCCGCGTACGCCGCCAGCGGCGTATACCTCTCGAGCCTCGGCGCCCGTGAGCCAGCGCAGTACGTCGAAGTCGTGGATGTGAAGGTCACGGAAGATACCGCCGGATCCCGCGATGTACTCCTCGGGTGGTGGTTCGGGGTCGTGGGTGGCAAGCCTCACGGAGTAGATGGTTCCAAGCTCCCCGCTCTCCACGAGGCGCCGCGCTTCGGCGTACCCGGCGTCGAAGCGCCTCTGGAAGCCGATCTGGAGCACGGCGCCGCTGGACTCGACGGCCTCCACGACCTCGACCGTGTCGCTGTAGCCGAGCGCGATAGGCTTCTCGCAAAACGCCGGTATGCCGGCCTCGACGCAGGCTAGTATCAGGGGCGCGTGCGCCTGGGTGGAGGCGGCGATGACCACGCAATCGGGCCCCGACCGGAGGATATCCTCGATGGACCCCGACCTTCCCCCCACCTCCGCGGCAATGCTCTCGGCGCGCCGCTCGTCGGCGTCCCCCACGAGGAACTCTTTAACCCTGGGGTCGCAGGCGAGGAGGCCAGCGTGGAGCACCCCGATGCGGCCGGCTCCGAGCAGTCCGACCCTCATCCGGGCCCCGCGACCACGGGCACACGGGGACCCTGCCATCGACTCTGCGAGGACCGTTGACGGTTCAGGGCTTCCATCCCCTCCCTACAAGAACCCACCTGAGCCGATGCTACTGGAGCGCCACTTCCGCGTCAACGTGCCGCTAACCTGCTGCGCCCTGGCCGAGGCCCGAGGCCGCGTCCTCGTCGAGGAACATCGTGGCACGAGCGTGTTCTCCAAGCATCGAGGCCGGCATATCCTCCGAGACCTCCCCTTCGAGCGCCGCCGCGACCGCGCTGGCCTTGTTGGTGCCGGAGGCTAGCAGCAGGACCTCCCGGGATTCGGCGATGGTCGCCATGCCGACCGTAATGGCCCGCTCGGGCGCGCGGTTGGCCTCGAAATCTGCGGCGTTGACGAGGCGGGTGCTCTCCGAAAGCGTCACGACCCGCGTCCGCGAGTGGAACGACGCGCCTGGCTCGTTGAAACCGATGTGGCCGTTGCGTCCGATCCCAAGCACGCACATGTCCACGCCGCCGAACGCCTCTATGGCCGCCTCGTACCGCTCGCACTCCGCTACGGGGTCCGGGGCGGCGCCGTCTGGGACGAAGATGCGTGCCGGGTCGGCGTCTATGAGGCCGTAGAAGTGATCCTTCATGTACACGTGGTAGCTGGCCGGATGGTCCGGCACCAGCCCGAGGTACTCGTCCAGGTTGAAGAAAGCCGCCCCGGCGAAGGAGACCCCACCCAGCCGGTACACGTCCACGAGGCGCCGGTACATCCCCAGCGGCGTCGTCCCCGTGGGCAGCAGGAAGACGGAGGTTGGCTTCTCGCTTACCCTGCGGATGACGGCGTCGGCGGCTGCCGCGCTCATGTCCTCGTAATCGGGGAAGATGCGGGCCTTCATTGGATCGCCTCGCGCCCGGTTGGGGAGGCTTGGTTCAGACCCGCCACTACGTCCGTTTCCACTCCGACACCACCTTCTTGGCCTTCGGTATAGAGGGGGCGGCCATGCTTAGCTCTGTTACGCCCAGGTCTAAAAGGTTGGGGATCAGTTGCGGGTCGCCGGCCGCTTCACCGCAAACGCCCACGGGTATGTTCGCCTCCTGCGCAGCACTACAAGTCTGACGGATCAGGGCCAGTACCGCGGGGTGGTCGGCGCCTTGCAGCCTCCTGAGTCGCTCGTTGCCCCTGTCCGCGGCGAGCGTGTACTGGACGAGGTCGTTGGTGCCGATGGAGAAGAAGGCGGCCTCCGCGGCCAGCTCCGCCGCGCAGACCGCAGCCGCGGGCGTCTCTATCATCACCCCTGTCTCGATCTCCCCGACGTCCGCGCCCTGCTCCTCCAGTTCCCTGCGGGCCTCGGCAAGCATCTCTTTCGCCGCCAGAAGCTCCCCGGCTTCGACGACCATAGGGAACATGACCTTGACGTTGCCGTGGGCAGCGGCCCGCAGCAGAGCGCGCAATTGGGGTTTGAACAGGTCGGGCGTATCGAGGCTCATCCTGATGCCCCGCCAGCCGAGGAAGGGGTTGTCCTCGTGGATCTGGTCTACCCCTGGAAGGTTCTTGTCCCCCCCCACGTCGAGGGTGCGGATGATGACGGGTTTGTGGCCGAAAGCGCGGGCGACGGTACTGTAGGCGTCGTACTGTTCTTCTTCTGTTGGCAGGTCGTCGCGCTCCATAAAGAGGAACTCCGTGCGGAAGAGCCCGACGCCCTCGGCCCCCCACTCTAGCGCCTCCTCCGCCTCGGAGGCCGAGCCGAGGTTGGCGGCTACCTCGATGCGCAGTCCGTCGGCGGTGCGGGCCTCCGCATGCCTGTACTGGTCGAGCGCGACCCGTTCCTCGGCCAGTGCCTGCGACAACTTATCGAACCTGGCGACCGTCTCGGGATCGGGGTCCGTGATGGCCGAGCCTTCCGTGCCGTCCACGGCGACGGTCTCGGCTTCCAGTGCGCCCGAGAGTGCGTCTCCCACGCCGACCACGGCGGGGATGCCCATGGAGCGGGCCATGATGGAGACATGGGAGGTCCTTGACCCCTCGGCGGTGACGAAGGCGAGCGCCAGGCCCTTCGGGATGCGCGCGGTATCAGAGGGCGCGAGGCTCTTCGCAAGCACGACGGAGGGCTCGTACAGGGCCTCGAAGCCAGAGTCCGCCTGGCCCATGAGCTCGGCGGAGATCTGACGCGCCACATCACGCACGTCGTCGGCGCGGGAGGAGAGGTATTCGTCTTCGATTGCCTCGAACTCGGCCGCGTACTCCTCCCCGGCGGCGAGCACGGCGGCCTCGGGACTCTGCAGGTTCTTGACTCGCTCTTCCACGGCGGAGGCAAGCTCCGGGTCTTCGGCCATCTCCGCATGGAAGTCGAAGATGCCGGCCTCGTCCTCGTTCCCCGACTCGCGTAGCCCTTCTGCGGTCTCGGAGATCCTGGCGGCCACAACCCGGACCGCGTCGCCGAACCGCCCGATCTCGGCCTCTACCTCACGCTCACCAATCCCGGTTCTCTCGGGTTCTGATCCGCCCGTCCGCGGAACGAAGGCGGGGCCAACGGCCACGCCTTCGGATGCCCCCACGCCTGACAGCTTCACCTTCGCCGCCCGGGGCTAGTCTTCATCGGCCGAGATCTCCGCCGCCACGGTTTCTACGGCCTGCTCGGCGTCGTCGCCCTCGGCGCGGACGATCACCTGCTCGCCCTTCCTGGCGAACCCCGTGATCTTGATGATGCTCTTGGCGTTCACCTCCCGGTCTCCCTTTACGAGAGAGATCTGGGACGAGAAGCTCTTGGCCGCCTTCAAGATTCGGGCGGCCGGCCTGCCGTGTATGCCCGCCTCTGGACCGACGGTCGTCTCCCTCTGTGCCACGCGATGCTCCTCCCACGAGAAACGGCTATTCTCTCCCCATGATACCCTTACTCGCCCCTGAGTTGGGTCACCACCCCGGCTGATGCCGCCGCCAGCAGTTGTACGTCCGTGGAGACGTTGACGAAGTTGAAACCCTTCTCGATCATGCGCGAGGCGTGTTCGGGCGTGCCCGTAAAGATGCCGGCGGCGAGCCCGCGGTCTCGCGCGGTGGACACCACCCTATCGATCGCCTCGACCACCTCGGGCTCATCGCGGTCGGTGCCAGGCCCGTAACCGAGGCTCTGGCCAAGGTCCGAGGGACCGACGAAGACCCCGTCGAGGCCATCGACGGCCAGGATCCCGTCCAGGTTCTCGATGGCCTCGCGCGTCTCGATCATGGCGATAGCGACGACGGTCTGGTTGGCGTGCTCGGTGTAGTCCTCGCCGCCGTAGATGGCCGCCCTGAAGGGGCCGTAGCTACGGTACCCGTCCGGCGGATAGCGGCAGGCACCGACGAACGATTCAGCCTGCCCGGGTGTGTCGACCATGGGGCAGATCACCCCGTAAGCGCCCGCGTCCAGGGCCCGCATAACGAGGCCGGGATCGTGCCACGGCACCCGTACCACCGGCACGGTATCCGTGGTAGAGATGGCCTGAAGCATGGTGACCAGATCCGCGTAGTCTACGGGCCCGTGCTGCATATCTACCGTCAAGCTGTCCAGGCCCGAGTGGGCCAGCACCTCGGCGGAGAAGGGGCTCGGGATGTGAACCCAGCCGTTCAAGGCCGCGCCCCCGTCGCCCCAGATGGCCCTCAGACGATTCTCCCTCACCAATTGCCCCCTCTCGAATGCCGGACCTGCCGCCTCGTAGCCTAGCATCCCCGGCCGGGGTGCCGTTAGCGTCTCGCGCGTCGCCTGGGTGCCTGGGTGCCTTGCGACAGGCCGGTCAGCATCAGCACGGAGACGAGGGCCACCCACACGAGCCCTGAGAGGGAGCCAATCAGCGGCAACAGAAGGTGGAGCAGGGCCAGGATGGCAGCCAGAAGACCAACCAGCGCCAGCCACCGCGGCAGGATGCCGCTCCCGAGCACCACAAGCGAGGCCGCGAAGATCATTACCGCGTCACCCACCTGGCAGAAGTGGTATAGCCACGTCGAGAGGGCCAGCGAGGCGAAGGCTAGCTGGGGGTCGGGAACAAAGTTGACGAACCTCTGCACCGCGGCGGGGTGCAAAATCTCTACCGCGTTGCCGACGCTCTGGAGGGTAATAAAGAAGACCCCACCGACCAGCATCACCGTGGAGAGAATTCCGTCTACCCCCTCGGCCCTGCGCAGTACCCCGTAAAGCACCCCGACGAACCAAAGAAAGAAGAAAGGGCAGAGAAGGATGAGAGACCCGTTGCAGAACACGAAGTTCTCGGCCGATGTGCCGAAATACCCGAGCACCTCCCTCGGCGCGGAGAGCGGGGTAGCCGCGTCTGGAG
>DASUPX010000184.1:0-7823 GCA_036280905.1 Rubrobacter sp.
CGTAAGAGACTTCCTCAAGATGGAAGAGGCTCACAAACGCCGTCTCGGCGCCGTCCCAGGCATGACCGGCTACTGGCAAACCAGCGGCC
The DNA here is from genome assembly GCA_036280905.1 of Rubrobacter sp. Lineage (GTDB taxonomy): Bacteria > Actinomycetota > Rubrobacteria > Rubrobacterales > Rubrobacteraceae > Rubrobacter_D. Next base: position 90 of record DASUPX010000184.1, read on the forward strand.
GCAGCGACCTCTCCTTCGAAGAGATGGTGCGCCTCGACCTCTACTACATAGAAAACTGGTCCCTCTCCTTCGACCTGAAGATAATCCTGAAAACCCTAGGCGCCGTCCTGAACCGTAATGGGGCGTACTGAGAGCACGCTTCGCGGGCTTGTCAGCATGCTTCGCCTGGCTCCGCCTGGCTCGCTTTCAGCCAATCTCGCTGCGGCCTGTACTTCACCTGCAGGATGTGTCGATACGTAGGAAGGCTCCATACCTGGCCCACCGTCACGGTGAGAGACGACCGCGGCCCCAGTACCAGGGCTCGCGAGTCGCTGGGCTGGGAGCCGCGAACCCCGGTCCGCGAAGGCCTGGAGAGAACGCTTGCCTGGTTCGCCCGCCAGAGGACTGCAGGTGATCTCCCTGAAGCCTGAAACCTGTAGCCTGTAACCTATCTTTCCCAAAAGCGCTGTAGAATAGCGGCGTCCCGGCCGCAGGTCCGGGTTGCTCGACTCTTATACGGGGGTACGAACGGTGAACGCCATACTAATTATTCTGGACAGCTTGAGGAAGGATCACATCGGGCCCTACGGCAACGAGGAGATCCAGACCCCCAACTTCGACGCCCTCGCCGGTGAGAGCCTCCGTTTTACCCGGGCCCTGCCAGACTCGTTGCCGACCCTCTGCGCGCGGAGGGCCATACACACGGGCATGAGGACCTGGCCCTTCAGGAACTTCTACAGGCTGCCGGGCGAGACGTTCCAGCCGGCTGGCTGGCAGCCCATCCCGGAGACGCAGACCACGCTCGCCGAGATCGCGGCCGGGGCCGGCTACAACACGGCCATCTTCGCGGACACCCAGCCCATGTTCCACCCCTCGATGAACTTCCAGCGCGGCTTCAAGGTGTTCGAGTGGTTGAGGGGCCAGGAACGCGACCGCTACCGCCCCAAACTGGGCATTCCCGAGAACGAGTTGCGCCAGAACACCGTCCCGGGAAACGACGAGAACATGGTCGACAAGGTGCGCCAGTACCTGGCCAACACCAGGGGCCGCAAGAGCGAGAAAGACTACTTCGCCCCCAGGCTCTTCAGGCGTGGGATGGAGTTCCTCGACACCGCGGATGGGGGGCTGCCCTTCCTCCTCGTGCTCGATAGCTTCGACCCGCACGAGCCGTGGGACCCGCCGGAGGAGTACGTCAAGCTCTACAGCGACGACTACAATGGCAGGGACCCCATCGTCCCGAACTACGGCTCGTCTGACTGGATCACGGACGCCGAGATGAAGCGGATGAAGGCGCTCTACGCCGGCGAGGTAACGATGGTCGACCGCTGGCTCGGCCACTTCCTGGACAAGATGGAGGAGACGGGCCGCATGGAGGACACCTTCCTGGTGGTGGTCTCCGACCACGGCGTGGCCCTCGGCGAGCACGGCTTCACCGGCAAGCCGTACAACGCGCTCTGGCCCGAGCTAACCGACATCCCGTTCTTTATCCGCTCCCCCGACGGCAAGGGGGCCGGGGAGGCCAGCGACTACCGCGCCTCCACCCACGACGTCGCCTCCACTATAGTCGGCGCCCTCGGCCTGCTCCCGCCCCAGCCGATGGACGGGCAGTACCTGACCCTCCTGCCAGGAGATTCCGGTCCGGAACCGCGGGACCACTTCACGCTCGGCTACAACCAGTACCTCACGACCCGCGATGACCGGTACGCCCTGATCAGCGTGAACGACCGCTCCGAAGCCAAGCTCTACGACATACAGAAAGACCCGGACATGCACGACGATATCGCCGCGGACAACCAGGACATCATCGACAAGATGTTCGACGACTACGTTCTAAAAGACGCCGGGGGCCCGCTGCCCCCCGTTCCCTCATGATACCGGGTCAGCCTCTATGGGGGTGCCCGAAGCACACGGGCACGCACCGGGCCTTCCCCACCCGTCATTCCCGCGAAAGCGGGAATCCACGACCTGCACGAAGCGTGATACTCGCACGGCAGCGTCGCATTACAAAAAGGCCTGGTATGAGAGGGGCTTTCCGTTTGGCTCAAAATCACTATAATCTGTCGCCGTGACTTCAGGACGAAATTTCGAGGCGGAACAGAACAGCGCACGCGAGGAGGAGGCATCCGGCAGCGCCGCTACCACCGAGCAGGTGGCGACCACGGTCGGGCCAAAGGACGGAGACGACACCAACGTCGCCAAAGTCGCGCGCGGCGCGGGCATAAGCACGGCCGGACAGGGCGTCGGCAAGCTCCTCGCGTTCGCGACCCAGCCCGTACTCGCGCGGCTGCTCGGCCCCACGTTCTACGGCTTCTACGCCGCTGGCGTTGCACTGATCAACGGGCTGCAGATCGTCTCCAGGTTCGGCATGGAGAACGGCGTGGTGCGCTACGTCGCCCACTACCGCGAACACGAGGATGCCGCCAGGGTGCGCGGCACCATAATCCTGGCGTTGCTCTTCCCCGTGGCGCTGGGCCTCGTGTTCTCTATCGCACTCTTCTTCGGGGCCGGCTTTCTGGCCAGCTCCGGTTGGCTCGAGGAGAACGGGACCACGATGGCGACCGTGTTGCGGGGGTTCGCGTTCGTGTTGCCCTTCTTCGTGTTTATGAGCATGACGGCCTGGGCTACGCAGGGTTTCAAGACCGTGACCTACGCGGCCTACATCCAGCAGCTCATACGACCGGGGTTGTTCCTCCTCTTCGTCGGCGTGTGCTACGTGCTCGGCGCCAAGATCTTCGGCGTAATAGCCGCCTACGCGCTCGCGATGCTCATCTCTGGCCTCGTCGGTCTCTACTACGTGAGGAAGCTTTTCCCCGACCTCTTCGACCGCCGCGCGCAGACCACGTTCGAGACCAAGGCCCTCTTCGGCGTCTCTATCCCCATGAGCATCACGCAGGGCGCCCAGTACCTGAACAACTTCTCCGCCATCCTGATCCTCGGCGTCTTCGCCGCTGGGGCGCCGGTCGGTATCTTCAACGCCGCCGCGCGGACCGCAACCTTCCTTACGGTGGTACGCTTCGCCTTCTCAGGCATCTTCTCCCCGATAATCTCGGGTCTTCACGCGCGGCAGGACACCGAAGAGATAGGCAGGCTCTACAAGGATGTGTCGCGATGGATCTTCACGGGCGCGTTCGCGCTCTTCCTGGTCCTCGTGGTCTTCGCCCCGGAGGTGTTGGGCATCTTCGGCGAGGCGTTCGGCGCGGGCGTTACGGCCCTCATCGTGGTCGCGGTCGCGCAGCTCTTCAGCTCTTCCGTCGGGCCTGCGCCGCGCATGCTGGCCATGACCGGCAACCAGAACTACGCCATGATAGCCACCTCCGTCTCCGCCATCATGGGTGTGATCGTTAGCCTGATACTCATTCCGCGGTTCGAGGTCCTCGGGGCAGCCATCGGGATGGCGACCGCGATCATCGTCGAGAACACGGGAACGATGTCGGCTGTGAAGTGGCGGCTCGGGTACTGGCCGGTCAACTGGATGTGGCTGAAGCCCCTGACGGCGGGCGCCGTGGCCGGAGTCGTGACGTACCTGCTGAAGGTAACGCTCCCGCTGGAGGCGATCTTCGGCTTCCTGCCCCTGCCCGTCGCCATCCCGACGATAATGTTGCTCGGCGGCTTCCTCGGCATCCTCTTCTTCGGGCTGCTCTGGCTGCTCGGCTTCTCCGAGACCGACAAAGAATTCCTCGGTACGTTCTGGAACGTGGCGCAGCGGGCCGTACCCAGGCGCTTCCGAAAGGGGCAAGAGTGAAAGACGGCGCGGCAAGGCCGATCAAGGTGCTATACGTCGCCGGCCTCGGGCGCAGCGGTAGCACCATCCTCGCCAATACCCTTGGGCAGGTCGAGGGCTTCTTCTCCGGCGGAGAGCTGAACTTTATCTGGAAGCACGCCCTGATCGAGAACCGCCTCTGCGGCTGCGGCAGGCCCTCTCGCGAGTGCCCGTTTTGGGGTCCGGTCTTCGACGGGGAGTTCGGCGGACAGAGCGAGGACCTGGCCCGCGAGATGATGCGGCTGCAGCACGCCGGCGCCCGCACCCGCCACATTCCCATGATGCTGACGGAGGGCGGACGGCAGAAGATCAGGAAGCGACTCGGAGAGTTCCTGGAGAACACGGGCAGGCTGTACGGGGCCATCCAGGCCGTCTCCGGTAGCCGCGTTGTCGTGGACACCTCCAAGGAGCCGGCCTACGGCTACGCCCTCGGCATGGTGCCAGGCGTCGATCTTCGCGTCCTGCACCTGATAAGGGACCCAAGGGCCGCAGCCTACTCGTGGGCAAAGAAGAAGCGCCAGCCCGACAGCACCGATCGCGAGTTCATGCACCGGAAGACCCCGGCCCAGAGCGCCGTGCTCTGGGATACCTGGAACGGCGCGATAGAGGCCCTCTGGCGCAGCACCCCCGAGAACTACCTGCGCCTCCGCTACGAGGACTTCATAGCCGAACCCCGCCGGAGCTTCGAGCAGATCCTGAGGCTGGTAGGCGAAGAACAGGCAAGCCTTCCCCTGGAAGGCGAGAGGGCCGTGAAACTGGGCATAAGCCACACCGTGAGCGGAAACCCGAACCGCTTCGACACAGGCACCGTGGAGCTTCGCCAGGACCGCGCCTGGCAAGACAAGATGAAGCCCCGCGACAAAGCCCTCGTAACCGCCGGCACCCTCCCCCTCCTGAAGCGCTACCGCTACCCACTGGGGATCGGGAACTAGAATTTCGGAACGGGCAAGAGTAGGCGCCTCCGGTAGATACAGGCATCAGGTTACAGGTTTCAGGCTTCAGTAGGACTACCTGACGCCTACTCCTCGAGTGCGGCGACGATAGCTGCTTCGAAGGGCGTCTCGTTGCCTGCCGTCCAGGCGGTCTCGAAAGCCTGCTCCCCGAGCGCTTCGAGGGCGGCTTCCGAGGCGTGGTCGTGATCGGCGCTGGTGATTGGCGTCAGGGGGGTGCCCATCTCGTCGCGCAGGGCGGAGGAGACCCCGAGGAGCCAGGCCGCCCGCTCCGGTCGGCCCTGCATGGCGGCCACCCTGGCCAGCCCTTCCAGGCAGGCCGCGGTCTCGTAGGCCCTGCCCACGTGCTGCCACATCAGCCGCAGGCTCTCCACATAGGATTCCCCGGCCAGCCCGTAGTCGCCCGTCTCGCACCTAATGCTCCCTAGCCTGTTCAGCGTGTTGACCAGCGCGTTTATGCCTGGCACCGTCTGCTCCCGGCCCCCCAACGAGGACTGGGCCTCCTCAAGCAACGTCCTGGCCGCTTCGAGGTCCCCGCGCGCCCTCAGCGCGTCGGCCAGGTTGCAGGCGGCCAGGGCCGAGCCGGAGGCGTTGCCCGATTCCCTTGCCACGGCGAGGGCCTGTTCGCCCAGGTGGACTGCCCGGTCGTAGTCCCCCCGGTGGTACGCCACTGCCCCAAGCTCGCGCAGCGGGCCGTGCGTGCTCCTCTCGTGGCCCAGATCCCGGTACAGGGTCAGGCTTGCCTCATCCAGCGCCACGGCTCTGTCGTAGTCACCGTGCCTCGTCGCCAGGATGCCGGCCACGAGGAGCAGAAACGCCCGCCTGCGTTCCTGCCTCTGGGGCTCGACCCCAGGCGCATCACCCGCCATGGTCAGGACTGCCTCCAGCCAGCGGAACCCCTCCCCCAGGTGGCGCGCGCTCCAGAACCTCCACAACGCCAGCGCGAACCGTGCCGCCGTGTCACTCTCCCTGGTCCGGACGGCCCAGCCAAGCGCCGTTCTCAGGTTGTCGTGCTCCTCTTCCAGGCGTCTCCACCACCACTCCCTCTGCGCTGGTGCGGCGGTCTCCGGACTCGTCGACTCTGCCAGGGCCAGGTAGTACAGCGCGTGGGAGTGGTAGGTCTCGCCCGCCTCTCCGTCAGACTCCAACCTCCCGAGGGCGTACTCGCGGATCGTCCCAAGCATCCCGAAGCGCGGCTCTTGGCCCCCGTCCGCGGCCGTTTCTGCCCGTGACACGAGCAGGCTGTTGTCGACCAGGGATGCCAGCGTCTGCAGGAAATCCCCTTCAGCTCCTGGCCAGCAGACAGCCTCCGCCGCCTCCAGGGAAAAGTCGCCGACGAACACGGAGAGGCGTCTGAACAGCAGCCGCTCCTGTTCGTCGAGGAGATCGTAGCTCCAGGCCACGGTGTCGCGCAGCGTGCGCTGGCGCTCCGGCAGGTCGCGTGGCCCGCCCGCGAGCAACTCCAGACCGCGGTCCAGCCGTTCGAGCAGCGCCAGGGGCGTGAACAGCTTGACTCTTGCCGCCGCAAGCTCTATGGCGAGCGGCAGCCCGTCGAGCCGCTGGCAGACCCGGGCCATCGTGGCCGCGTTCGCGTCCGTGAGCTCGAAATGGGGCGCGACCGCCACGGCGCGCTGACGGAAGAGCTCAACGGCCGCCGGTGTCCCGTGCTCTTCCGCGAGGGAAGGGAGGGGACCCAGGGGGAACTGGCGCTCGCCGGTGAGGTGCAGGGGCGCGCGGCTCGTCGCCAGCACCGTCAGGCCGGGGCATGAGGCCAGGAGATCTGACACCAGTGGGACGGCCGCCGGCAGGTGTTCCAGGTTGTCCAGCACCAGCAGCACACGCCGGTCCCCCAGATGCAGGCCAACGGTCTGCAAAAGGGACTGCCCAGCCACCTCCCTCACTCCGAACGCCTCCGCGAGCGTGGAAAGGACCACGGATGCATCCCGAAGGGGTGCGAGCGAGACGAAGGCGGTTCCGTTGGCGAAAGCTCCGCGTGAGAGCGAGGCCACCTCCAGGGCCAACCGTGTCTTGCCCACTCCACCGGGACCCGTAACGGTCAGCAGGCGCACGTCCGCGCGCGCGACCAGGCCGGCCACCTCGGCCGTCTCGTCCTCGCGTCCCACGAGCGGCGTCTGGGGTGTGGGTAGGGTGCCGCGGGGCAGGAGTGCGGTCCGGCCACGGGCGGAAGGGCGGGCCGCCGCCTCGAACTCCGCGAGGGACACTCCTTCGAGCCCCAGGGCTTCGGAGAGCTTCAGCACCGTGTACCTCTGGGGCCGACGCCGCTCCCCACGCTCTAGCAGGCTGATGGCCTGGGTGGTCAGGCCGGTGCTCTCGGCCAGCTCTTCCTGGGTGAAGCCGGCCGAGGCGCGCCAGCGCCGGAGGAGATCCCCGAATGCCAGTCCGGTACCGGTGTCCACTTCCTGCGTCTCCTCACACGCGGGCCGTCCGAAGGCATCCTAACACGGCTTTGTTCGGGTGGTTGTTCTAGCTCTCGTTCGGATCGTCGCTGGGAGCCGGAGGTCGCGAGCGGCACGATAAGGCCAGATCGAAACACGGCACGTGCGGAGGAGGTGAGCAAGATGCTGGAGAGTTGTTACTGCGGAAGGACGGGTGAGATCGAGGACCGTGAGCCGGCCGTCACGGAGGACGGTGGACAGGCGCTGAGGTATCCCGATTGCGGCCACCTGGAACGCCTGGGCTGATTCCCCGAGGAGGCCAGACGCCGCGCCTTAGGTGAAGCAGAGAGCAGGCAACCGAAGGTGGCGTAAGGCACACACCGGCGCCACCCGGCCCGGACGGAAGGAAAAAGATGACTTTGCAAACCAGAACGATCGACACGGGGGCTGTGGAGCACCTGCAGACGCGCCTGGAAGGGGCTTTGCTTCAACCTGGCGAGGAGGGATACGAGGGGGCGCGTGCGGCGTGGAACCTCAACGCGCACCAGAGCCCGGCGGTGGTGGTCGTGGCCGAGAGCGCACAGGATGTCCTCTTCGCGGTACGTTTCGCCGCGGAGGCGGGGCTCGGCGTCGGGGTTATGGCGACCGG
>DASUPX010000185.1:0-7761 GCA_036280905.1 Rubrobacter sp.
GTGGTGGAATGGTAGACACGCTAGATTTAGGATCTAGTGCCTCAGGGCGTGCGGGTTCAAATCCCGCCTCTCGCACATCGCCGCCCGGGACGGGCCGGTCAAAAGGAACTGGAGGGCATGACGGCTAACGTAACTAAACTCGAGGAGAACAAGGTCAGGCTCGACGTCGAGGTGGCCCCCGAGAAGGTCAGGCAGGGCGTTGAAGCCAAGATCAGGGAGCTCGGCCGGCAGGTCAGGGTACCCGGTTTTCGTCCTGGCAAGGCTCCCCGCAGGGTGATAGAGAACCGCCTCGGGCGCGACTACATCTATATGGAGGCGCTGCAGGAGCAGCTCCCCGGATGGTACTCGCAGGCCGTGGTCGAGACCGACGTACGTCCTATAGACCAGCCGGAGATCCACTTCGACGACCCGCTAGATGAGGAGCAGGGTTTCAAGTTCTCGGCCACCGTGGAGGTCAGGCCCGAGGCCAAGCTGGGTGAATACAAGGGCGTGGAGGTTCCGAGGCGGGAAATAGAGGTCTCCGAGGAGGAAGTGGAGGCGCAGCTCGAGGAGCTACGCGGCCAGTTCGCCACCCTGGCGGCCGTCGAGGACAGGCCCGCCCGGGAGGGCGATTTCGTGATCCTCGATTTCTCCGGCGAGAGGCTGACCGGCGGCCCGGTAGAGGGTGCCCAGGCCGAGGACTACATGATGGAGATCGGCCGCGGCGAGCTGCTACCGGACTTCGAGGAGAACGTCGTTGGTATGGAACCGGGAGGGCGCAAGCAGTTTGCTGTCACCTTCCCGCTCGACTACAACGAGGAGTCCCTCAGGGGCGAGTCGGTTCTCTTCAACGTGCACGTGAAGGAGGTCAAGGAGCGCGACCTTCCCCCCCTTGATGACGAGTTTGTCAAAGAGGCGAGCGAGTTCGAGACCTTGGACGAGCTGCGCGGCGCCGTGCGAGAGCAGCTCGAGGCCGCCTCCGAGCAGCGTGTGGACGGCGAGTTCCGCGGGCGCGTGCTCGACGTGGTCGCCGGGGACGCCGAGGTCGAGGTCCCCGGGGTCATGGTGCATGAGAAGGCCCACGAGATGGTCGAGAGCTTCGAGCGGAGCATCAGGGCGCAGGGCATGGAGCCCGAGCAGTACTACCAGCTCGCCGGCACCAACCACGCCGAGTTCGAGCAGCGGGTCAGCCCAGACGCCGAGGACACCGTCAAGAAGGAGCTCGTGCTCGACGCCATCGCCGCCGCCGAGAACATCACGGCCGATGAGGAAGAGGTAATGCACGAGATCGGCCACCTCGCCGAGGACTCCGACCGGAGCGCGGAGGACATTGCCGGTGTCATGCGCGCCAACGGAACCTACTCCATGCTCGAAGAGGAAATCTCACGCCAGAAGGCCCTCGACTTCCTGGTCGAGAACGCCACACCGGTCGAGATGCCGGAGGAGGAAGAGACCGAAGAAGCTGAAGAGGTCGAAGAAGAAGTAGCCGAAGCGACGGCCGAGGAGGCAGCGGCCGAAGAGCCGGTAGAGGCCACGTCCGTGGCGACTGAGAACGACGAACGAGAGGAACAGCGATGAGCTACGACATAAACAACGTTATCCCCTATGTTATAGAGCAGAGCCCGCGCGGGGAGCGGGCCATGGACATCTACTCGCGACTCCTGAAGGACCGCATCATCTTCCTGGGCACGCCGGTAGACGACCAGGTGGCCAACGCCATCATGGCTCAGCTACTCCACCTCGAGAGTGAGGACCCGGAGCAGGACATCAACCTGTACATAAACTCCCCTGGCGGTTCCGTCACGGCGGGGCTGGCGATCTACGACACCATGCGGTTCGTGAAGCCGGACATCTCCACCACCGCCCTCGGCATGGCCGCCTCCATGGGGGCCTTCCTGCTCGCCGCAGGGGCCAAGGGCAAGAGGAACGCGCTGCCCAACACCCGCATCCTGATGCACCAGCCGAGCGTCGGCGGGCTCGCGGGTCAGGCCTCCGACGTGGAGATCCACGCCAAGGAGCTCGTCCTCACCAAGCGCCGCCTCAACGAGATCCTTGCCGAGAACACGGGCCAGGACTACGAGAGGATAGAGCGCGATACCGACCGCGACTACATCATGGGCCCCGAGGAGGGCATCGAGTACGGCGTTATCGACAACATCGTCAGGAACCACTAGAGGTCTCGGGAGGCGATACGGATGTCGGGGAGGATGTAACGGATGAGGGATCCTTCGGATCAGCTGCAGTGCTCGTTTTGCGGTAAGAGCCAGCGCCAGGTCAGGAAGCTCATAGCCGGCCCCGGCGTCTATATCTGCGACGAGTGCATCGAGCTGTGCAACGAGATCATCGACGAGGAGTTCTCCGGCCCCGAGGTCTTGAAGGACGATGACCTCCCCAAGCCGCGGGAGATCAACCGCATCCTCAACGAGTACGTCATAGGCCAGGAGGACGCGAAGAAGGTACTGGCCGTCGCCGTCTACAACCACTACAAGCGCATCCAGATGGGTGCGGAGGCCACGGACGGCACCGAGCTTCAGAAGTCGAACATTCTGCTGGTCGGTCCCACCGGCTCGGGCAAGACGCTCCTGGCCCAGACGCTGGCCAGGATCCTGAACGTCCCGTTTGCCATAGCGGACGCCACGGCCCTTACAGAGGCCGGCTACGTGGGCGAGGACGTGGAGAACATCCTTCTCAAGCTCATTCAGGCCGCCGACTTCGACGTGAAGAAGGCGGAGACCGGGATCATCTACATCGACGAGATCGACAAGGTAGCCCGCAAGGCGGATAACCCGTCTATCACCCGCGACGTCGCGGGCGAGGGCGTGCAGCAGGCTCTGCTGAAGATCCTGGAGGGCACCGTGGCCTCCGTGCCGCCGCAGGGCGGGCGCAAGCACCCGCACCAGGACTTCCTGCAGATAGACACCAAGAACGTACTGTTTATCTGCGGCGGTGCGTTCGGCGGCCTGGAGGAGATCATCCGCCAGCGCATCGGCAAGAAGAGCATTGGCTTCGGCTCCGACATCGACTCGCGCCTGAGGCAGGAAGACGACTCCATCCTTCAGTTCGCCCTTCCTGAGGACCTGCTCAAGTACGGCCTCATCCCCGAGTTCGTGGGTCGTCTGCCGGTCATCTCCACCCTGCGCAGCCTGGAGGAGGCCGACTTGGTGCGAATCCTCACCGAGCCCAAGAACGCCCTCGTACGCCAGTACAGGCAGTTCTTCCGCTACGACAAGGTGGACCTCTCCTTCACGGACGAGGCACTTGCCGGTATAGCGGAGCTCGCGCTGGAGCGCGGCACCGGAGCCCGTGGCCTGAGGAGCATCCTGGAGACGGCGCTTCTGCCGACCATGTACGAGCTCCCGAGCCGCTCCGACGTGAACAAGTGCGTGGTAGATGTGGACACGGTCAAGGAAGGTGTCCAGCCGTCTCTTGTAACGGGCTCCCAGAAGTACTCCTACGACGAAGAAGAGACCGCCTAGGGGTGTCTTTCGCCCCAGAACGTAGGGGCGGGTTTCGAACCCGCCCTCTACGGGCGCCGTAAGCAGAGAAGCGGCGCCCACACGGGCGGCCCCTGTCAAACGATTCGAAGGTACCTCTTTCCTTGAGCCAACAGATTCCGAAAAACTACGACCACGCGGCGGTCGAGGACCGCTGGTACGCCGAATGGGAGCGGGCCGGGGTGTTCGAGGCCGACCCCGACCCGGATAAAGAGCCCTACTGCATCGTGATGCCGCCGCCCAACGTGACGGGCGCGCTTCACATGGGGCATGCGCTCAACGGCTCCATCCAGGACGCCCTCACCAGGCGCGCCAGGATGAAGGGCTACGAGGCCCTGTGGCTACCAGGACTCGACCATGCCTCCATCGCGCTTCAGAACGTGGTGGAGCGTAACCTCATGCGTGATGAGGGCAAGAGCCGCTTCGACGTCGGCCGCGAGGACTTTGTGGAGCGTTGCCGCGACTTCGCCGATGAGTCGCGGTCCCAGATCCTGGGCCAGCTCAAACGCCTCGGGGCCTCCGTGGACTGGCGCAGGCTCCGCTACACCATGGACGAGCGGTACGTCGACGCCGTGCTCACGGCCTTCGTGGACCTCTTCAACGAGGGCCTGATCTACCGCGAGAACCGCATAACCAACTGGTGCCCGCACGACCGATCCGCGATCAGCGACCTCGAGGTCAACTATGAGGATGTAGACGGCAAGCTCTACGCCCTGCGTTACCCCTTGGTCGACGGCCTGGGGCCAGGTCCAGACGGGAAAGACTACGCCCAGGTATTCTCCACGCGGCCTGAGACCATGCTCGGCGACACAGCCCTCGTCGTCAACCCACACGACGGACGTTACACCGACCTGGTGGGACGCAGGGTGCTGGTCCCGTTCGTGGACCGCGAGATCGAGGTTCTGGCCGACGACTACGTCGACCCGAGCTTCGGCACCGGTGTGTTGAAGGTTACGCCAGCCCACGACCCGAACGATTTCGAGATCGGTCAGCGTCTCGGCCTAGCTTCTGTCAACGTTTTGAACCCAGACGGCACGGTCAGCGAGAACGGGGGTCCATTCGCCGGCCTCGACCGCGTGGAGGCGAGGAGCGCCGTCGCCGCGCGCCTGGACGATGATGGCCTGCTTGGCGAGGTGCGCGACTACAGGCACAGGGTCGGGCACTGCGACCGGTGCGGGGCCGTCATAGAGCCTTGGCTCTCCGAGCAGTGGTGGTGCTCCATGCGGGAGCTGGCCGAGCCCGCCATAAAGGCTCTCGAGAATGGAGAGATTACCGTCTACCCGGATTCCTGGCGCAGGGAGACCATACGCTGGCTCGAGAACATCCACGACTGGAACGTGTCGCGCCAGCTGTGGTGGGGCCACCGCATCCCCGTGTGGTACGGGCCCGACGGGGAGGTCATCGCCAGCAAGGAGTCGCCCGGCGAGGGCTGGGAGCAGGATGCGGACATCCTCGACACGTGGTTCTCGAGTGGTCTGTGGCCCTTCGCCACGCTCGGTTGGCCGGAGGAGGGCGAGGACCTCGTGTACTTCTACCCGACCACGTTGCTCTCTACGGCGCGCGAGATCATGTACCTCTGGGTGGCGCGGATGATCATGATGGGATTGCGCTTCCGGGAGGGGGTTCCCTTCGGGAAGGTGAACGTCCACTCCATCGTGCTCGCCGAAGACGGCACCAAGATGAGCAAGTCGAAAGGCAACACCATAAACCCGCTCGACCTCTTCGACCAGTACGGCACGGACGCGGTCCGCTTCGGACTCCTCTACCAGTCCTCCACCCAGGACTTCGCCTACTCCTACGAGCGGGCCGAGATGGGCCGGGCCTTCGTCACCAAGCTCTGGAACGCGACCCGTTTCGTGCTCTCCTATCCCGAAGCCGAGGAGCCCGGCGACCCTTCTCCTGCTGACCGTTGGATCCTCTCAGAGTTCAACCGCACCGTGAGGGACTACGACGCATTCCTCGAAGAGTGCGAGTTCTCGGAGGCGATGCGACGCATCTACTCTTTCGCCTGGAACCAGTTCGCCGACTGGTACATCGAGATCGCGAAAGCGACACCGTCCACGGCCACCCCCCGCGTTCTGCGCGAGGTGTTCAGCGGCATCCTCAGGCTTCTGCACCCGGTCATGCCGTTCGCCACGGAGGAGATGGCAAGCATCATGGGGGAGGAAGGGCTGCTCGCGACGCAACGCTTCCCCGAGTACGACCCCGCCCTCGAAGACGAGGACGCCGACGGGCTGCTCGATCGTACGAAACGTGCCGTCTCCGCGGTCCGCTCTTTCCGTGCCGAGTCGAAGGTCGAAGGCGGGCTCGAGGGGGTCCTGCCGGATGGCATCGACGAGGGCGTCTTCGCCGCGCTCGCCGGGGTAAAGCCCGTGGAGACACCCGACGGCGCCAGCCGCGCCTCGTTGCCAGCCGGGGACCTGGTCGTCGAGATACTCCTCTCCGAGGAGATGCGCCGGGGCGAGATAGAGCGTCTGAGGCGAGAGATCTCGCACGCCGAGAAAGAGGTCAAGCGCTCGGAGGGCAAGCTGGCCAACGAGAAGTTCGTCCAGAACGCCCCCGAGAAGGTGGTCGCCGGCGAGCGCGAGAAGCTGGACGTGAACGCCGGGATGCTCGAGACGTTGAGACGCCGTCTCGACGAGTACCTGTAGGAGAGCATATCCTGACGCTAACCGGTTTTGCCAGGGTCTGCGCCGAGTTGGATCGGCGCAGGCACATTACCCTCGGTTTCGAGAGGATCGAAGCACTCCTGGAGGCGATGGGCCACCCGGAGCGTGAGATCCCCCACATCGTGCAGGTGGTCGGAACGAACGGCAAGGGAACCACCGCCGTTGCCCTGGCCGGCGCCCTGGAAGCGTCGGGCCGTCCTTCCGGCGCCTACCTCTCACCCCACGTTCTCTCCTACACCGAACGCGTCGTGCTCTGGGGCGAGTACTCCTCTGAGGACAGGTTCGCCCAGGCGATGGGGGAGACCATCGAGCTAGCCGACAGGCACGGCATCGGGGTCTCGCAGTTCGAGATTCTGACTGCCGGGGCGCTCAGGATGTTCGCGGATGCGGACGTCTCCTGGGCCGTCTTGGAGGCCGGCCTCGGGGCGCGCCACGACGCCACCTCCGTCGCCGGGCCCGAGGCTGTCGTGCTCACCAACGTGGCCCTCGACCACACGGAGTACCTCGGCGATACGATCGAGGAGATAGCAGCAGAGAAGCTGGCCAGCCTGAGACCGGGCGCTACCCTGTATCTCGGCTCCCCCGACGAACGCGTGGTTGGCCTCGCCCGCGACACGTGCCGCAGGGTTGGCGCAAACCTCGTCGAGGTAGCCGATCCCCCGCACATCACCGCGCCTGCCGGCCTCGCCCCGTACGCTGTCAGCAACGTCGAGCTGGGGGTTTCGGTCGCCGAATCCCTGATGGGGGAGAGCCTCTCCGGGGAGACCAGGGAGAGCGTAGCCTCGGACGTGGTCGGAACACTGCCGGGGCGGTTCGAGGTACGTGAGATGGGCGGGGTGCCCGTAATCCTGGATGGGGGTCACAACGTGGCGGGGGTAGCGGCGGCGCTCGCCTCCGTGCGGTCAGCTTTTCCGGACAGGCCCTTCGGGGTCGTCTTCGGGGTCTTGCGGGACAAGGACGCCGCGGGTATGCTCTCCGGGTTCGTCCGTGGGGCCCAGATGATCGTGCTAACGCGGCCAGAGGGTGAGAGGGCCTCCGACCCGGGGAGGGTCGGAAGCGAGCATGACCCCCTCGATCGTGAAGGGAGGAGAGCCCTGGTGGTGCCTGATCCTGTAGAAGCGCTGGGTGCGGCGGTGAAAGCGATGAGAGAGACCGGCGGTGTGGTGCTGGTCACCGGATCGCTCTCGACCATCGCCCCCGTCTCCCGGTGGCTACGTGAAGAGTAGGGGTGTCGGGCCGTTGCTGGTGCTGCTGACCCTGGTCGCCGTGACGTCCTTTGTGATGGGCTACGTCGTGATGATAAGGTTTATCCTATGAGGCTTTTCCTATGATCTCGTCTATCGTGCTGCTGCAGGACCCGTTTCAGATGGTCTCCGACTTTCTGGCGAGCCCGATCCTCAGAATCTCCGGTCAACTGGTGGCGCTCCTGTTCGTGGTGCTGTGGTTGGCCCTAGTCTACTGGACGTTCGCCGACGCCACCCGCCGCGGGGCCGTACGCATTTTGTGGGGCCTGGTGGCTGTCGTCTTCCCCTACGTTGGAACCCTCATCTACCTCATAGTGCGTCCCCACGAGTACCTGGACGAGTCCCGCGAGCGCGAGCTCGAGACGGCCGTGCTCG
>DASUPX010000186.1:0-4152 GCA_036280905.1 Rubrobacter sp.
GCTCGTCAGCACGCCGGCTCCGCTCCGCTACGCCGGCTTGTCAGCACGCTTCGACCCTGCGGGTCTCGCTTGTCAGCAACGCTTCGGCTTCGCCTCGCTTTCGGCTGGTCGTCTCGATCCGCAACCGCGGCTTGGGCAACCAACCTTTTCCGGGCATCGAATCTCTAGAGCGGCAGGGAGCAGGCCGCAGAGGGATCTGGCTGACAGCGAGCTCTAGGCGAAGCCGGGCGAAGCGTTGCTGACAAGGCGCGTAGCTCCGTGCTGACAAGCGAGGCCGCAGGGCCGAGCGTGCTGACAAGCGTAGGCGCTAGCCGGAGCGTGCTCCAGGTGACTTTGGTCACGCAGCGGCTTGACCTTTGTTCAAGGCAGGCATATTCTTCGGATCTAATGCGAATGATTATCATTAGCGTGAGTTGGTCTGTCGTTCTGGAGAGGGAGCACGCATGTTAGCGGCCTTTGTGGTTCTATTCAGGGAAGGGTTCGAGGCGAGCCTTCTGGTTGCTATCGTGCTGGCTTACCTCGCCCAGATAGGACAGGGCAAGCAGCGCCGGCAGGTCTGGTATGGGGTTGGGGCGGCGATCGCCGTCTCGCTCGGGCTTTCGGGCTTTCTGTTCGCCACGGTTGGCGAGCTGGAAGGTCCGGCGGAGAAGATCTTCGAGGCCTGTGCGCTGTTCCTCGCGGTAGGTTTCCTGACCTACATGGTGCTCTGGATGCGCCGGGAGGCCCGCGCCCTGGCGGGGAACATCCGGCATGAGGTGGACAGTGCGATCGGACAGGGCGGCGGCCTCGCGCTCGCCTTCCTCGTCTTCATCATGGTGTTGCGTGAGGGGGTCGAGACAGGGCTTTTCGTCTTCGGCATAGCGCGCGCCTCCACGCCGCTTCAGACAGCCATCGGCGCGACGGCGGGCATTCTCGCGGCGGTGGGTCTCGGGTACGCGGTCTACGCGCTTGGGACGAGGATCAACCTTGGTGCCTTCTTCAAGTACACCGGGGCCTTCCTCATACTCGTGGCTGCGGGACTACTGGCGCAGGGTGTGGTCGGCCTGCAGGAAGCTGGCGTCGTTCCCGCCATCTTCTATCCCCTGTGGGACGTGAGCGAGATGCCCGTTCTCGGCGCGACGAGCGCTGTCGGGCAGTTCCTGGGCATTCTGGTCGGCTGGGACCCGAGGCCGGATCTCCTGGAGTTCTCGGTGTGGCTGGCGTACCTGCTTATCGTCGGTTACGCGTTCTTCAAACCGCAGGAACCCGTCGCCGGACGGGGCACGCAAACCGCACGGCCAGCCTAGGAGGATTTCGTTGAAGAGAGTCAACAACCTGGCGAGGTTTGTGATCGTAGGAGCCCTGCTGGCGCTCGTCGCGACGGGATGCAACGTGGATCGAGAGTGGGTCACCTCCAGGGACCCGTCCGAAGCCGAGGCCCAGGAGGAAATGCAGGAGCAAGCCGCCTTCTTCGACATCGAGGGGAGCCCGGAACTGGACAGGGCCGCCCGCGAGTACCAGGACTACGTGGACGGGCAGAGCGAGTTGCTCGTGGTCCGCACGGAAGAGTTCACGTCCGCCGTCAAGGCCGGGGACGTGGCGGAGGGCAAGGAGCTCTACGCGAGTTCGCGGGTACCGTGGGAGAGGATCGAGCCGATCGCGGAGAAGTTCGGAACCCTTGACCCCGAGGTGGACGCCAGGGAGGGCGACGTTCCCCAGAGGCAATGGGGCGGTTTCCACAGGATAGAGCAGGCCCTCTGGGTGGAGAACACCACGAAGGGCCAGGGCGAGTACGCCGATGAGCTGATGTCCGACGTCGAGCGTCTGGAGCGCAAGGTGGACGGCGTCGAGCTTCAGGCCTCAGATCCCGTGTTCGGGGCCGTGGAGTTGTTGAACGAGGTATCGGCGACCAAGATCACGGGCGAAGAGGAGCGTTACTCGCACACTGACCTCTACGACATAGCGGCGAATGTGGAGGGGGCTAAGGTCGCCTTCGACTTCGTCAAGCCCGTCGTAAAGCGCGAGAACCCGGAGCTCGTGGCCGAGATCGAGGCTCGATTCGAGAGCGTGGAGCGGGAGATAGAGCCCTACCGTCGCGGCGATGGCTGGGTCAGCTACGACCAGGTAGACGAAGACCAGCGGCGTGGGCTGAGCCAGAAGATCGACGCGCTCGCCGAACCCCTTTCCAGGGTTGGCCGGGTATTGAGTGGAGGTTCGTAGACAAATCGGTAAGCACGAGGAGACAGAAGGGTCCCTGCTCGGACGCAAGATAAGCCGCCGTGGCGCCCTGACGCTGGCAGGTGCCTTCGGAACGGGGCTGACCCTCGGCACGGGCGGCGCCCTGTCGGCCAGGGAGCTCGCGCAGGCCGACCAGACCGTCGAGTTCTACGGCGAACACCAGGCCGGCATCGCCACCCCCCAGCAGGACCGGCTGCACTTCGCCTCCTTCGACCTGACCACCTCCGACGCGGGCGAGGTCAGGGAGTTGATGCGGGCGTGGTCCGAGGCCGCGGCGACGATGTGCGCGGGACACCTGGTTGGCGGCGAGAACGAAGACGCCTTCGTGCCGCCCGATGACACCGGGGAGGCCCAGGACCTGACGGCCGGGCACCTCACGATCACCTTCGGGTTCGGCCCGACGCTGTTCGAGAAGGACGGCGAGGACCGTTTCGGGCTGGCCTCACGCAGGCCAGGGGCGCTCCAGCCCATACCCGACCTTCCTGGGGACAACCTCGACCCAAGCCTCTCCGGCGGCGACCTCTGCGTCCAGGCCTGCGCCGACGACCCGCAGATCGCCTTCCACGCCGTCAGGAACCTGGCCAGGATCGGCCGCGGCCTGGCCGTGATCCGGTGGTCCCAGCTGGGCTTCGGGCGCACCTCGAGCACCAGCAGCGCCCAGAAGACCCCGCGCAACCTGATGGGCTTCAAAGACGGGACGAACAACATCCGCGCCGAAGACGAAGGGGCGATGGACGACTACGTCTGGGTCAGGGAAGGGCCGGACTGGATGAAGGGTGGAACCTACCTGGTGGCGCGTAGGATCAGGATGCTGATAGAGATCTGGGACCGGTCGCCGCTGCTTGAACAGGAACAGACGATAGGCCGCCACAGGGCCAGCGGCGCCCCGATAGGCAAACAGGACGAGTTCGACCCCGTAGACCTCAAGGCGAAGGGCCCAGACGGCCTACCGGCGATCCCGATGGACTCCCACGTGCGCCTGTCCCGCCAGAACCCGAACGAGCGCATCCTGCGCCGCGGCTACTCTTTTACCGACGGCATGGACTCCAAGACCGGTCAGCTCGACGCGGGCCTGTTCTTCATCTCTTTCCAACGCGACCCCGGAGAGCAATTCGTTCCGCTCCAGCGGCGCCTCGGCCAGAGCGACCGCCTGACGGAGTACATCCAACACACTGGCAGCGCCGTTTTTGCCTGTCCGTCCGGCGTCGGGCCAGGCGGGTACGTGGGGGAGCGATTGTTCGCGTAAGGGCGGTTCTCGAACCGCCCCTACAGGGGGTCGGGGTATCAACCAGCCCTGGTTTCAAATGCCGAACCCTTATAGACCGGATCGTGCTCGGATCGCGGGCGACGAACACCCCCGAACGGTATTCCCGTGAAAGCGGGAATCCAGAGCAACTGGAGAAGTCTATTCGCGGTGGTGGGCTTCTACTCGAAACCCGGATCGTTGAGGAAGAAGGCGGGATCGGCCGTGGTCATCGACAGCCAATCCGTCTCGGTGGCGTTGTGGTCTTTGTTTGGCTCTGACGTTTCGTCCGGGACGAGGATGGACGGGCTCTCTGGCTGTGCTCCGTCGCTGGTTGGTCGACCTTTCGGGTCTCTCACCATAATCCCTCCTTGCGGGGGCCGGAGGTTCCGGCCCCCGATACCTGAAGCCTGTGGCCTGTAACCTGATACCTACTTCACAAACTGCTCGTCTTCGGTGGAGCCGGGCAGGCCCGTGACCGGGCTCTCCGGGGTGTCGAACTGCTCTTCTTCCGTAGAGCCGGTGAGGGCGGTAGTCGAGGCGGTTCCTCCGGCAACGATCTGGGCGACCTCGTCGAAGTAGCCGGCGCCGACCTCGCGCTGGTGGCGGGTCGCGGTGTAGCCCTCGGTCTCCATCGCGAACTCGCGCTCCTGCAGCGCGACGTATCCGGACATGTCGTTCTGCGTGTAGGC
>DASUPX010000187.1:0-5603 GCA_036280905.1 Rubrobacter sp.
AGCCATCAGCCTTCAGGAAGGAGCATGTGTGACACATACCCCGGCAAACAACTATCCCCACCGCGATCGAGTCCTTGCGGCAGCATCTGCGCACACCCTGAAACCTGTAGCCTGACACCTTATGCCCTATCAATACCTGAACAGGGCCGATGATGGCGTGGTGACGACCGTAACCCTGGCCCGTCCCGATTTGCACAACGCGTTGAACGTAGGCCTGATCGAGGAGCTGACCAGCTGCTTCGAGGAGATCTCCGATGACGACGGTGTGCGTGTGGTGGTGCTTACCGGGGAGGGACGGTCGTTCTGCGCCGGCGCAGACATCGGGTACATGCGAGAGACCGCGGGGTTCACCTACGAGGATAACCTGGAGGACGCCAGACGGCTGGCCGCCATGTACTGGACCATCGACGAGTGCCCAAAACCCCTGGTTGCCAGGGTGCACGGGGCTGCGCTGGGAGGTGGGTCTGGCCTCGTCGCCGTGTCCGATGTCGTCGTCGCCAGTGAGGAGGCCCGGTTTGCCTTCACCGAGGTCCGGCTTGGGATCGCGCCGGCCACGATCGTCCCGTTCGTGGTGCGCAAGATAGGGGCCTCCCACGCCAGATCGCTGTTCATCACGGGTGAACGCTTCGGGGCGAAAAAGGCGCGGGAGATCGGCCTGGTCCACAACCTTGCGCCGCGGGATGGGCTCGACGCGGTGGTCGAGGAGAAGGTAGGCGAGATCCTGCAGGGCGGTCCGGTCGCCCAGGCAACGGTGAAGGCTCTGCTCCGCCAGCTTGAGACGACTGAGCCGATGGAGGCGCCTGGGCTGACCTCGCGCGTTATCTCCGAGCTGCGCACCGGGGAGGAGGGCCAGGAGGGGTTGGCGGCCTTCCTCGAGAAGCGAGAGCCGGACTGGAGAGCGTCCCGGTGACGTTTGGGAGCCTCCTCATCGCCAACCGCGGCGAGATAGCGGTGCGCCTGATCCGTGCCTGCCGAGAGCTGGGAATAGAGAGCATCGCCGTCTACTCGGAAGCAGACGAGCGCGCGATGCACCGTCGCCTCGCCGACGAGGCGTACCCCATCGGTCCAGCTCCGGCCTCAGAGAGCTACCTGAACACCGGGCGGCTCGTGGAGGCCATCGAGAGGTCGGGGGCCGAAGCGGTCCATCCCGGTTACGGCTTTCTCTCGGAGAGCGCCGGGTTCGCCAGGGCCGTCGAAGCGGCCGGCGCGGTCTGGGTGGGCCCCACACCGGAGGCGATGGACGCCGTCGGCCACAAGGTCAGGGCCAAGGAGCTGGCGCGCAGGGCGGACGTGCCGACGATCCCCGGCTACGAAGGCGAGGAGGAAGGCGAGGAACGGCTCGCCGAGGAAGCGCGCCGCATGGGCTTTCCCGTCCTGGTCAAGGCCAGCGCCGGCGGAGGAGGACGCGGGATGCGGTCCGTCGCGCGCGAGGACGACTTCATCGAGGCGGTCAGGGGTGCACGTAGGGAGGCCGAGGCCGCCTTCGGTGATGCGTCGGTGTTCCTGGAGAAGCTGGTCGAGGCCCCGCGTCACGTCGAGGTGCAGGTGATCGGGGACAGACACGGACACGTGATCCACCTCTTCGAGCGGGAGTGTTCCATCCAACGCCGTCACCAGAAGGTGGTGGAGGAGGCCCCTTCTCCGGCCCTCGACCCCGCACTTCGCGACTCGATTTGCGAGGCCGCCGTCCGCTTCGCCCGCGGGGCCGGCTACACCAACGCGGGTACGGTGGAGTTCCTGCTAGACGGAGACGGCTTCTACTTCCTGGAGATGAACGCCAGGCTTCAGGTAGAGCACCCCGTCACCGAGCTCGTTACCGGCCTCGACCTCGTCCACCTCCAGCTCGCCGTCGCCTCGGGGGAGCCCCTTCCCCTGGCACAGGACGACGTAACCCTGCGGGGTAGCGCCATCGAGGCGCGCATCTACGCCGAGGACGAAGCGGGCATGCCCTCGGGAGGGTTACTCGAGACCTTCGTCACGCCCGAGGGTGCCGGCGTCCGAAACGACGCCGGGTTCGAGGCGGGCGATGAGATACCGCTCGACTACGACGCCATGTTGGCCAAGTTGGTCGTCTCCGCCCCCGACCGCCCGGCCGCCGTTCGCCGCCTGCGCCGGGCCCTCACGGACTACGAGATCCTCGGTCCCTCCTCCAACCTACCGCTCCTGAGGCGTATAGCGGCCCACCCGACGTTCGAGCGGGGCGAAACTACGACCCGTTTTCTCGAAGGGCACCATCTCACGGAGCCCTCTGCTACAGAGTCTGTACCGCGCGAAGCCCTGGTACTCGCCTGCGCGGCAGAGATCTCCGGTATCGTGAGCTCTCCCGACCCTTTCGCCGCAGGACCCTGGCGCCTGCTCGGCGCAACCACCCTGAGATACCAGGACCAGCGTGTGGGTGTGGAACGGATAGGATCGTCACGCTTCCGCATCACGGCGGAGGGCGGGGAATCCATCGTCGAGGTGCTCCATCGCGGAGAAGGTCGCATCAGGGCTCTTGTCGATGAAGAGCCGGTCGAAGCCGGGATCGTGGTGAAGGCGGATGGGATCCTTGTCTCCTTGCGCGGGGAGGCCTATGTGCTCCGCAAGCCCCCGCCGCTGGCCCTGGACGCGGCCGGTCGGGGGGCGGATACAGCGGCGAGCCTGACGGCGCCAATGCCGGGTACGGTCGTGAAGGTGCTGGTCGAAAAAGGACAGGAAGTCGAGGAGGGGCAGCTCCTGCTCGTCCTCGAGGCGATGAAGATGGAGCAGCCGGTGTCGGCGCCGCACGCCGGTGTGGTTCAAGCGCTGCCTTTCGAGGAGGGTTCCCTCGTTCCCGGAGGCGCCGTGCTCGTGGAGGTGGAAGAGAAGAGCTCGAAGTAGGAAAGAGGCGGGACAGCTACCAGACGAAAACTCGATAATGCATGCTAGTATCCCGGGTATGAGTGAAGTGCCCCCGCGCGGCAGTGGCGAAAGACCCCCAGAAAACAGCTGGCGGCGCCAGCTTCTCGAGTACGTACTCACGCTGGCCTTCGCCTTTGCGCTCGTTTTCGGCTTCATAAAACCCGCCGTAGCGGATTCCTACCGCATCCCCTCGTCCAGCATGGAGCCCACCCTCCACGGCTGCGCGGGTTGCAACAACGATCGGGTGATGGCCAACAAGTTCATCTACCGCTTTTCCGAGCCCGAGAGGGGCCAGATCGTGGTCTTCAGGAGCGTAGAGGACGGAGATACCCTCCTCATCAAGCGCGTGGTCGGTGTCCCGGGAGATAAGATCCAACTCCGCGGCGGCACCCTCTACTTGAATGGCGAGCCGCAGGACGAACCCTATGTGCACACGAACCCCTGCAACAGGCACATGCCCAGGACCTGCGCCTTCGGCCCCGTCACGGTGCCCCGGGGACACGTTTTCGTGATGGGTGACAACAGGACCAACTCCCGTGACTCGCGGTTCTTCGGGGCCGTGCCGGAGGACAACGTGGAAGGTGAGGCCTTCTTGCGGTACTGGCCACCCGGCAGAATCGGTCTGCTCTAGAGGACCGCCCCGTAGCAGCCAACGATTCTCCCCGCGAGACCCTCATCCAAGCCGTCTCGAAATTCCCCGTGGCCCTATGCGAGCCGCATGGGCCTGCCGGGATTTGGAATGCTTGACACAAGATTTGCGTGCGCCTAAGATTGTATACAACCAGTTCTCCGGGGGTTACGATCGGGGGCCTTAGTGGGTCGGGTTTTGCGCGATGCGGGGCACGAATCGGGGTCGGTCGGGATTCTGGAGCGGCTGCGGGCTTTGATCCTGACGGGCGAGTACGGACCCGACGAGCGCCTGGTGGAGGAGCAGCTCGCGGAGAGGCTCGGGGTGAGTAGAACGCCGGTGCGGCAGGCTCTGACCATGTTGGAGGCTGAGGGGTTGGTGGAGATAGCGCCAAACCGTGGGGCCACGGTATGTTCCTTCTCCACCGAGGACGTATGGGACATCTACGACCTGCGGGCCGTGCTGGAGGGGCATGCCGCGAGGCGGGCGGCTGGTCGGATAGTCGATGGTGAGCTGCGGAGGTTACGGGAGCTCACGGGGGAGATGGAGGGTCTCTCCGGGCGGTTCGAGGACCATGAGGAAGAGATACGGGCTCTCGTCGGGCTCAACCAGGAGTTTCACGGCATCATAGTCGAGGCGAGCCGCAACAGGCGATTGCAGCGGCTCATCAACCGCACGGTCGAGATACCGCTCATGTTCAAGGCTTTCTTCTGGTACACGCCGCACGAGCGGATCATCTCCAACCATTACCACCGCCAGATCCTGGAGGCCCTTGAGAACGGTGACGCGGACAGGGCGGAGATCATCATGCGCGAGCACGTCTACGAGGGGCGCGATTTCGTGATAAGGGCTTTGAAGGAGGATATGAATGGCTGAGAGTACCAGGGGACCGCGTCCCCTAGAAGGCGTGCGTGTGGTCGAGATGGGCAGCTTGCTCGCCGGCCCTTTCTGCGGCCAGCTACTCGCCGACTTCGGTGCCGAGGTCATCAAGGTGGAGCCCCCGGGCAAAGGGGACCCCATGCGGGTCTGGGGCAGGCATCGTAAAGAGGGGAGGACCCTCTGGTGGCCCATCATCGCCCGCAACAAGAAGTCCATCACGCTGAACTTGCGGGAGGAGCAGGGGCAGGAGTTGGCCCGGCGGCTCATCGCCAGCGCGGACGTGGTCGTCGAGAACTTCAGGCCGGGGACGCTGGAGCGTTGGGGCCTCGGGTACGAGGACCTCAGGGAGATCAACCCCGGCCTCGTCATGGTTCGCGTCTCCGGGTACGGGCAGACGGGGCCGTACCGGGATCAGGCAGGCTTCGGGTCCATCGGGGAGGCGATGGGTGGCATCAGGCACGTGACCGGGTTCCCCGACCGTCCGCCACCGCGGGTGGGGATCAGCCTGGGCGATTCGCTCGCCGCGACCTTCGGAGCCCTTGGCGCCGTGACCGCCCTCTACAACCGCGAGACGAACGGCGGCAGGGGCCAGATGGTTGACGTGGCCATCTACGAGGCCGTGCTCGCTCTCATGGAGAGCACCATCCCGGAGTACGCGCTCGCCGGGCACGCCAGGGGCCGCACCGGGGCCATCCTGCCCTTCGTGGCACCGTCCAACACCTACCCCACAAGCGATGGCGACTACGTGGTGATAGGGGCAAACGCCGACACGGTGTTCGGCCGCTTCGCCGGGGCCGTAGGACATCCCGAGTGGGCCGAGAGCGAGGAGTATGCCACGCACCACGCCCGCGGTGAGAACCAGCAGGAACTGGATGACAAGATCTCCGCCTGGACCGGCCAGCGGACGGCCGCAGAGGTGCTCGAGGCCATGAAGGAGGCGGGCGTCCCGGCCGGCAAGCTGTTCACAGCGGAAGACATGCTCTCCGACGAGCAGTACGCTGCCAGGGGTAGCATAGTCGAGGTCGAAGACCCGGATATAGGGCCTTTTCCGATGCAGAACGTGGTCCCCCGGCTTTCCGAGACGCCGGGCGAGGTCCGCTGGACCGGTCCGAAGCTGGGCCAGCACAACGAAGAGGTCTACGAGAAGGTGCTCGGGATGGACGAAGAGGACCTCACGGCCCTGCGGGAGCGGGGCATCATCTGATGCGCATCGAGA
>DASUPX010000188.1:0-7407 GCA_036280905.1 Rubrobacter sp.
CTCCTTCTCCTTCTCGACGAAGAAGCGTATCGGGCTGGGACAGAACATCACCGCCACGGCCACGGGAGCATATGGCACCTCGGAGTTCTCCGCTCCCAGAAGGGTTATCGCACGGTAGCAGGCCATAGAAAGGCGGGGCTCGTCGTGGCCCCGCCTACGTAACAGAAAGAGGAGCAAACGATGAACAATTCGATAAACGTCACGACAGGGGATCCAGAGCAAGTCGAATCGCGGGTCTCGATCCGGACCGCGACGCCGCAGGACATCGACGGGTTGCGCGGGATGTTCTCACGATCTTCAGCCAGGACCATCTACCTCAGGTTCCACACGCCATTTCCGAGCGTGCCAGAGTGGATGCTCGCCCTCATGTCGAGCGCGGATCGGACCGACAGGGAGTTCTTCGTAGCCGTCGCAGACGGCGAGATCATCGGCCACGCCATGTACGCGATGCTCGGAGACGGCGGGGCCGAGATGGCGGTCGTCGTGGAAGACGGCTGGCAGAAGAGGGGCATCGGCAAGGCGCTCCTGCGCGAGCTCGCAGCCGATGCCAGGCGCCGGGGTGTCGAAACCTTCGTCGGCTCCGTGCTACCGGACAACCGTCCGATGCTTGGCCTGATCGGCGCCACGTTCGCCGGCTCCAGGCACACGTTCGACGACGGCGCATTGCTCGTCCGCATGCCGCTCCAGACGCCCGAGCCGGCGCACCCCACGCAAGACCTCGGGCGTGCCGCGTAAGAGCACGCCTGACGATCCCACACAAGAAGGAGTCAGCGATGACAACCACGACCAGAACAGCACGCAGAGGAATCGGTCTCCGAAACCCGACCCGTCCCCCGGACCGGAAGACCCGAACGCGTAGCATCGCCCCCGAGATCCGCGGGGCGATAGCGGATGGGGCCAACCAGGCCTCTTCCGGGGCTGTCTTCCTCTCCGGGGCAAGGGCCATAGCGCCGGTCGCGCTCGCCCTGGCCCCACTAGGGATGGCTTTTGGCGCGGCGGCCATGGGAAGCGGGCTCTCCATGCTCCAGGCGCTGGGGATGTCGGCGCTCATTCTCTCCGGCGCCGCGCAGTTGGCCGCGCTGCCGCTTGTGTCGGCGGACGCTTCCGTTGCCGTGGTCGTGCTCACGGTGCTGGTGATCAACCTCAGGTTCGTGCTCTACAGCGCCTCCCTTGCGCCCCATTTCAAGAACCTTTCGGCCGGATGGAAAGCGCTTCTCTCCTACCTGATCATCGACCAGGCCTACGCCGAGGCCATAACCCGCTTCGAACGGGGAGAAGTGGCGGAGCACGCCAGGCGCTGGTACTTCCTCGGCGTGACGTTGCCGATCGTGGCGGTCTGGTTGGCGGGCACGGTGGGCGGCGTCTATCTTGGCTCCTGGGTGTCAGAAGGCTGGTCGCTTGACTTCGTCCTGCCCCTGATCTTCATAGCCCTCGCCGTCCCGGCGGTCAAGAACCGTGCTACCGGGGCCGCCGCCCTCTTCGCCGGAGTTACGGCCCTCTTCGCCGCCTCCATGCCCCTGAACCTCGGCCTTCTGACAGCCGCCCTCGTAGGCGTCTCGGGCGGGCTCGTCGCCGAGAGCGTGATCGGAAGGAGAGACCAATGAGCCCCACTATGTTCTGGCTGGCGATCCTGGGGGCCGGTGCGGGCACCTTCGTGCTGCGCCTCTCGCTCATAGCGCTCCTGGGGCGCGTAGAGGTGCCGCCGTTCCTGGAGCGCGCCCTGCGGTATGTGCCCGCTGCGGTGCTCGCTGCGGTGATGACACCGCTCCTCTTCTACAACGACGGCGTCCTGGAGTTTTCACTCGGCAACGAGCGGCTGGTTGCCGGCCTCCTGGCGGCCGTGATCGCCTGGCGCACCAGGAATGTCCTGCTGGTTCTCGGCGGGGGCATGGTGGCGCTCTGGATCCTGCAGGCAATGGGAGAGGTTCTGTGAGATCAGCCCCGCAACGCACATCCAGCAAGCAAGACCACGGACGGGCTTGCTCCTTAGCCAGATCCGACCCACATGGCCCGTCCGGGCCATGTTCTCCAATCGGAAGAACATGGCCCAGATGGGCGAAGCCGTGCCTCCCCGCTCCCGCTTCAATGGAGCGTGCAAGCTCAGACAGGATCGGAGAGGAGAGCGGTGATGGGACAGCAGAAGGTGAGGATCTCCGTGGAGGTCGGGCACGGTACGTCCCGCTTTCTGGTGGGCGTGCAGGCGCGGAAGGAGGCCACCTGAGTAGCCGGAGAGCAGACGAGTACGTAGGAAGTCCACCCGACAGAAACAGCGACGACTTTACGAAGAGGAGAACGAGATGCACGGTTTGGCCGAATACGAGTTCTTGCAGGATCGCTACACGCAGATGCGGCGGGAGGCGGAAATGGCCCGCCTGGCGAAGTTGGCGCGCCCCAACCGCAAGGTACAGCCCGACCTGGTACGCCCCCTGCGGTGGGAGCTCTCCAGGTACGTGGGGCTGCTCGCAAAGCGCCTGGGCAACAACGCCTGAGGCGAGCGAGAACGAAAACGCGGGGAGACGCGGGCAAGCCGCTCTCCCCCGACAGGGACAAGGGAGAACGAAATGTACGGAACTAACGAACAAGTCATACACGAACTCCGCGAGGACCTCAGGCGCGAGGCTGCGAGGGGCCGCCCGGCACACATGGAACGTGAAGACCACGAAACGAGGCCGTACGTGGTGCGGGATCTCAGTTGGGAGCTCGCCCAATTCCTCGAAACGCAGGACTTCCCGGCGAGTGCCTAGGCGAGTGCCTACGCGGCTCTGAACAGCGCCTGACAGCCGGACGAAAACTCAGCAAACGCCCACCAGAGACGACCAGGAGAAACAACATGACGACTACAACGCTCGCACCGAATACGGGCAGACTACAAACCTTTTGCGACCTTCCTACAGCGCAGGCCCTGCCACGCGCAGCGGCGTTCGTGGCTGGCCTGGTCAGGGACCGCTCGTTCTTGCGCTCGCATGTCCTGCCGCTTCTCGAAGAGGCCCGGAACGCGGACCGCTGGTACGTGGCCCGATGTTGGGACGGCCCCGACAGATCCTACTCCTTGCAGCTCTTCGTCTGGCCTCCGGGGACGCGCACCATGGTCCACGATCACTCTTCCTGGGGAGCCTACGCCTGCGCCGCGGGCACCGTCTTCGAGGAGCGATACAAGAGATTGGACGACGGCTCCAGGTTCGAGCACGCCCGCCTCGAGCGGGACTGGCGCCTGTCCTGGAGCCCGGAAGACGGTGCTTCCACGGTTCTTCCGGGCAACGATGGTATCCACCGCGTCGGAAACCCGTACGAGGATGTAGCGGTCTCGGTGCATCTGTACGGACCCAGAACGAACGCACTGGACGGGCGCGACTACGATCCCTCGCGGGACTACGTCTGCGACAGGGTCGAGGAATAGAACGAGGGCCCGAAAGCGTGAGGAATCCTCGGCTCGACCACCCTGGCGTATGACCCCCGTCAGGTCTTCGGGCTACGCCCGCCAAGAACCCAGGCCAACAGCATGATGACCGTGGCCGGCGCCAGTACCCCGAGGGCGACGCCGGTGACCCCGGGCCACCCGTACCATTCCCAGGCAAGCCCGGGCAAGTAGGCCGCGACGGCCCCGCAGGTGTAGTAGCAGCTGTAGTAGATGGCGCTCGCCGACCCCCGATCTGATGTGCTCGCGGTCGCCACCCCGATCTGCGCCGCCGTCGCCCCGCTGAACATGGCCAGCGTTAGCACGGCGAGCGCCGCGACCACGGCCGGCAAAGTACCGAGCAGGGAGATTGGCAGCGCCAGCAGGCTTCCCGCCAGGGCGCCGGCGAGCGTGGCCCGCCATCCGACACGGTCGGCGACAGCCCCGGCGAGGGGGCCCACCGCCCCGAAGCTCCAGAGCAGGAAGATGAGGCTTCCCGTCGCCGGAGAAAGCGAGAAGGGAGGGGCCTCGACGTAGAAGGTGACGAAGGAAAACACGCCGACGAAGGAGAAAAACAGCGCACATCCCCCCAGCGTCGCCAGGAGCAACGCACGGTTTCCGAGCAGACGTACGACGGCCGCGAGCTTTTGCTTCTGCCTGGTCGGGAGGGAGGACTGGGGCAACGCGTAATACATGAACACCGCCGCCACGCTGGGCAGCAGGGCGAGGCTAGCCAGGGAGAGGCGCCATCCCACCTCCTGGGTCGCCAACGCCACCCCGACCCGGCCGATCAGGCCTCCCGCTACCAGGGAGGACAGGTAGCAGCCCATGGCTTTGCCCCCGAGCCAGTCCCCGAAGACCTCCTGCACATAATTAAGGCCCACAGCTAGCAGGCCTGGCATGCAGAGACCCTGCAGGAGCCTGCACAGCAGCAAGACGGTGAAGTTCGGGGCGAGTCCAAGGCCTACGGTCGGGGCCACCAGCAGACCGCTGGAGAGAACCAGGCATCGTTTGCGTCCGATTCTGTCTGAGAGCGGGCCCCAGATCCAGGCGCCAACGGCCATGGCAACCACGACCGCGGAGATGGTCAGTCCCGACCGCGCGGCACCCACCCCGAACTCCCGTTCCAGGGTCGGCAAAATGGCCTGCGTGCAGTAGACGGTGGCGAACATGCCCGCCGCCCCCAGGCCGAAGCTTGATAGACCCAACCAGTTAGAGCTTATACCCTTGATCTCGTGCCCCCCGCTCTCGGGCCGTCTTCTGGCCGGTCCTGAGAAACCCCCGTAGCGGCCCCCTGCTCACCACCCGCGTCCGGATATTCTACCCGTCATCTCCGGCCGCCGGGCTTACCCGGTCGTGCCCGTGACCGCCCTGATGGGGCATGGCCCGAACGGGCCATCTTCTCCCGTGTCCCGAACATGGCCCGAACAGGTGAAGTCGGTTCTCTCCGCTCCCGCTTGAATGGAACCTACAAGTTGCGGATGTAAACAAAAAAGGAGAACGAATCATGTACGGCACTATCGGACACGAGGTCTCGCGGCAGCACCGATCGGACATTCGGCGCGAAGTGGCGGCCTACCGCCTCGAGAGCGGTCTGCGGACCAGCCACGGCAAAGAGCACGGATCTCCGGGGTACCCGGGGCGGAAGCTCGCGTGGTATGCGCTCCTCCTCGGCGAACGACTCCGCGGACCACAAGGCGCGGAATACCACCAGTCGACAGAGAACGGAGGTGGAACCGTGAGCTAGACAGACCGAGATGACAGCAACTGTGTAGCAAACGCAACACCTGAAAAAGACCAGGAAAGGAACCACAAACCATGACGAAGACGAACCACTACCTTTACGCGCTGGCGGCACTGATGACGCTGGTGATGCTGGCCGCGCTGACCGCGACCATGACGTCCAACCCCGTCCAGGCGGCCACCAAGGCCAGGACTACCCTGACCATCCAGGCCGAGGGCGTTGACCTCTTCGGCAAGGTCAAGAGCACCAGGCTCGGCTGCCTCGGCAACCGCACCGTCAAGGTCTACAAGCAGAAGGGAACCGAGCAGAGCCCCTCTACCGACCCCGTGATCGCCTCCGACACCTCGGAGCGGCAGGGCGACGTCGGTGTGTGGTCGGTGGGGAACACGGGGATGGAGGGCAAGTTCTACGCCCGCACCCGCGCCACGCTGAACTGCAAGGGCGACACGAGCCCCACGATTCTGGCCCGCAGGTAGGCGGCAGAAGCCATCAACGGGGCGCCGGACATCCCAGCCGGCGCCCTTTACACGAACTTCAAGAGAGGAATCCAGATGTTTCATACGAGAGCAAACGCGATGCTGGGGCTAAAGGGCCTCTTTCTCGGGCAACTGATAGCGGTCTTCATCATGCTGCTCGCCCTCGCCACACCCGCGCAGGCGCAGTTGACGTTTCCGGTAACCCGGACCGACGATCCCAGCCCCCAGGGGTGCTTCCCGGGGGACTGTTCGCTCCGGGAGGCGGTGATCGCCGCCAACGGCACCCCCGGCTCCGACACCATAGTGCTCGAGCCGACCACCTACAACCTCACCATCGCCGGTAATGGTGGCGCCGACCAGGGCGACCTCGACATCACCGAGAACCTCGACATCGAGAGCACCGGACCAGGCGACGCCACCATAAACGCCAACCGGGTCGACCGGGTCCTCGAGGTAGTCTCCGGTGGCCTCAGCCTCCGCGACATCACCGTCCGGAACGGGCTCGCCACCCCGGACGGCCAGGGCTTCTTGCGGGGCGGCGGGATCCGGGTGTTCGGCTCGCTCTACCTCTACGACAGCAAGGTTGTAGATAACCACATGCCAACGGTAAACGGAGCCGACGGCGGCGGTATCTACAACGACGGCCACACCGTGATAATGCGAAGCGAGGTGAGCAACAACACCGCAGTTCAGGGGTTCGGCGGCGGCATCTACACGCCGGCCAACGGGGTCACCGAGATCCGCGACTCGAAGCTCTCCGGCAACGAGGCCGTGTTCGGGGGCGCCCTCGCCTCAGCCAGCGGAGGTGGCAACGTTATGGTCGAGCGCAGCCAGCTCAGCCTCAACACGGCCGGCCTGGGTGGCGCCTCTTACCAGCTCGGGTCAAGCACCTACACCTTCACCAACACCACGCTCGACGGCAACACGGCCACCGACGGTACTGGAGGAGGCGCGATCCGGGTTCGTAGTGGCAGCGCGACGCTGAACAACTCGACCGTGACCCGCAATGAGGCCCCCAACGGTGGCGGGCTTGCCGCCGTGAACGACGGCAGCTCGATCACTATCGCGAACTCGATCGTCGCGGGCAACACCGACACCAACCAGGCAGACGGCAGCTTCCCCGACTGCCTCGACCTGAACGCTGTCGGCGTTACCACCCACTTCAAGACCCAGGGCTACAACATTCTCGGGAACGCCCAGGGTTGCCAGTTGAACCCGGCCACGGGCGATCAGTTCGGCACCCCGGCGGCGCCCGTGAACCCGCTGCTCGATACCACCGCGAGCTTCAACGGCGGACTCTTCGCGCAGGCCTTCACGTACGAGCTCCTGCCGGGAAGCCCCGCCATCGACAGGGGGGACCCCTCCTCGAGCTGCTCGTCCATCGACGCGAGGGCGCTTCAGCGGTCCCTCGGCGGTCGCTGCGACTCGGGCGCCTACGAGCTCGTGAAATGCCAGACCACGGCCGTCAACCGCGTCGGCACCTTCGGCAACGACAACTCCAACACCCCGGATCTCGCGCCGACCACGGGCGCTGATGGTTACCTTGGCTTCGACGGTAGCGACACGTTGCGGGGGGGCGAGGGCAACGACGCCGTGTGCGGCGGTAGCGGCGGGGACATCCTGACCGGTGGATCCGGAGCCGACTCTCTCGTCGGTGGTTCGGACAACGATACGCTTAACGGCAGCCTGGGCAGCGATAGCTTCATCGGCAACACGGGCAACGACACGATCAAGGCCCGCGACGACAGGACAGACACCATCAAATGCGGCGCAGGGACGGACCGCGTGACCGC
>DASUPX010000189.1:0-6478 GCA_036280905.1 Rubrobacter sp.
ACGGCGTCGTCTGCTGGCTTCCCGACCTCGTTGCCTGGGCGGGGGGTATCGCGGGCGTACTCGAACCCGGCGGATGCTTCGTGCTCGTCGACTTCCACCCGGTGGCGGATATTTTCGACAGAGACGGAAACCATGCCAGAGATTACCCTTCAGGCGGAGAACCCGTGTACCTGCAAGAGGGTGTAGGCGACTACGTGGCCGAGTCAGGCGGCGGCCTCACCCCGGCCGGGTACGTGGAGGGTGCGTCCGGTTTCCGAAACCCGGAGGGCGCCCACCTGTTCCGTTGGGGATTCGGGGAGGTCGTCACGGCGTTGGCGGAGGCTGGCTTGAGGATCACGGCCCTGCACGAGTACCCGTACACGAACGGCGAGCGGTGTTTCGACGGGATGCGCCAACTACCGGGCAGACGCCTGGCACCCCCCGAGCACGTTCCCGCCATCCCGCTGATGTACGGCCTCAGGGCCGAGAGAGACTAGAGCAAACGGCTTCTTGGCTGATAGCTGTTTAGGAAAAGAAGAACGCCAGCGCGGCTATCACGTAGACGCCGCAGAGCATCGCGCCTTCCAGCCAGTTCGACTTGCCGTCGAGGGCGACGAAGCCCGTCACGATCACGGCGGCCCCCAGGGCGCCCAACTCCAGGGTGGTGAACCTCAGATGCAGCGGATGTCCGAGCAGGGGACCCAGGAAGACGAGGAGTGGGGTTACCAGCAAGGCTACCTGGATCGAGGAGCCGAGAGAGACGCCCATCGAGAAGTCCATGTTGTTCTTGTAGGCGATCTGGACGCCCACGACGTGTTCGGCGATGTTGCCTACTATCGGCACGAGGATCACCCCGACGAAGAGCTCGGAGATGCCGTACTCTTCGGTAAGCGGCTCTATGGCCCCGACGAACTCCTCGGAGACGTATGCGACGGCGGCGGTGGCCACGAAGAGCAATACGAGAGAGGCTACCCTGCCGAACGGGGCTCCTTCGCCTTCGGACATCGCCGTGCCTTCCGGGCTACGGAGTATGTAGAGCAGGTAGAGGATGTAGAGCACGAACATCACTACGGCCACCTCGATGCTCAAGTTGGTCGGGTTCGGTCCGGGGTTGGTGACGGCGAAGATGGTCGGTAGCGAGAGCGCGGCGGCCACGATGGCGAGCATCGAGGCGTTGATGCCGGCGATCTCCACGGAGAAGCTCTGGACGCCGTTCTTGAGGCCCCCGAGCAGGATGCTCGCCCCGAGCACGAGCAGCACGTTGCCGATGATCGACCCGATGATGGAGGCTTTGACCACCGTTGTAAGTCCCGCGGCGAGGGCGAAGATGGTAATTATGAGTTCGGCGGCGTTGCCGAAGGTGGCGTTGAGGATGCCGCCGATGCGCGGACCGGCATGGTGGCCGAGGCTCTCGGTGGCCTGCCCGAGGACCCAGGCCAGGCCGACCAGGGCAAGCGCCGCGACTACGAAGAGCACCAGCGTCGGGGCGTGCAAGAGCTCCACGGCCACCACGCCTACGGTGAGTGCGACCGTGCCGCCGTAGCCTACCCTGCCGAGGTTCGACACCTTCAAAGACCTCCAGCCCGAAAACGTGTCATCCATCTTATAAGATAGGGGGGTCATTCGTAATCATTTTCGGAGAGTAGCCTTTGATCGACTACCACCTGCACGTCATAGCCCACGGTGATCGTCCGATGACCGTGGAGAACATACTGGAGTACTGTGAGGTCGCCAGGGCGCGGGGCGTCCGCCAGATGGGGATCACGGAGCATGACCGCTACCTCGACGAGATAGACCTGGCCGCGTTCCAGGAGGCTCGTGAGCTATCCCGCGACGTGGAGCTGCGCCTGGGTATAGAGATAGACTTCGTGCCAGGCGCCGAGGAGCGTATGGACCACGACGCCACGGCCCTACCGTACGACTACGTCATAGGCAGCGTGCACAGGGTAGATAATCAGGAGGTTGACAGGGCCGAGGATCAGAGTATCTACGAGCGTTACGACACCTACGACCTCTACGCAGCCTACTACGCCAACGTGCGCAAGGCCGCCCTCTCCGGACGGTTCGAGGTCATCGGCCACCCTGACCTGATCAAGATCTTCCGTCGCTTCCCCGAGCGGGACATCACCCCCATCCTTGAAGAGACTGCCGAGGCCGTCGCCGAGTCCGGCGTGGTCGTCGATGTGAACGCGGCTGGCCTGAGGAAACCGGTCCGCGAGATCTATCCTTCCAGGGACTTTCTGAGGATGTTTCACGAGAGGGGGGTCCCCATCGTGCTATCCTCCGACGCGCATGCCCCCGACCAGGTCGCGCTCGGCTACGACACGAGCCTCGCCCTGGTCCACGAAATCGGCTACCGTGAGGTCGCCACGTTCAGAGACCACGAGAGGGGAACGCTTCCGCTATGACCGAAGAGCTGTTCTCGGGCGACTCTTACATCAGGGAGTTCGAATCGCGCGTCGCAAGGCTCGAGGGCCGCGAGGTGATACTGGACCGCACCGCTTTCTATCCCGGAGGTGGGGGGCAGCCCGCTGACAAGGGGGCGATCGGCATCGGTCCGGTGCGGGCGAGCGTGGTGGACGTGCGTCGTGAGGGTGGAAACGTCGTTCACGTGCTGGATACGGCGATCCCGGGTACGGTGCGTGATCTCAAAGGAACGCTGGACTGGGACCGGCGGTACGCGCATATGCGTTACCACACGGCCCTGCACGTGCTCTCCGGCGTGATCTGGCGCAACTTCGAGGCGAAGGTGACGGGCGGCCAGATGCGCACGGACCGCGCCAGGATGGACTTCTCTTTCCCCGGTGAGTGGACCGCCGATGTGGTTGCCGAGATAGAGCGCCTGACGAACGCGTCCCTCGCTGAAGGCCGTCCGGTAAAGGTTTACGAGCTGGAGCGTGAGGAGGCGCTTGCCAACCCCGACCTGATCCGCACCCAGGTCAACCTGGTCCCCGAGCGGGTGGAGCGGATACGGATCGTGGAGATAGAGGGCCTCGACACGCAGGCCGACGGCGGCACGCACGTCGCCAACACCAGCGAGGTGGGCGAGATGGGGATCACGGGCCACAAGAGCAAGGGCCGGCAGAACAAACGCATAGAGTTCGCGCTCCGATGAGGTTCCGATGGTTGGCCCTCGTCGTCCTGGTCGTATCTCTGGCCGGATGCGGCGGTGCGCCTGGTGGGCAGGACGCCGACTCGGGCGAGAAGGCGGGTTCCGGCACGCCGGACCTTTCCACAATGACAATCGACGCCTCGGGAGGAGAGAAGGTCGAGGTGCGGGTAGAGATCGCCGACGACCCCCTGGAGCGGGAGCGGGGCTTGATGAACAGGACCTCGCTGGGAGAGGACAGGGGCATGCTCTTCGTCTTCCCGAAAGAGCAGCCGCTCTCGTTCTGGATGAAGGACACGAAAATACCGCTCTCCATCGCCTACATCGACTCCGAGGGGCGCATAACGGACATCCTCGACATGAAGCCCCTGGACGACGAACCGCCCCACTACACCTCCTCTGAACCCGTCATGTACGCCCTCGAGGTCAACCAGGGCTTCTTCGATGAGAGGGGCGTAGAGGTGGGGGACCAGGTCGAGTTACCGGGGTAGTCCGGCGGCTCCGGCCCGCGGATCAGCCAGACAGGCTATCCCCCAACGCTTCTGCGACCCGGAAAGGGTCGGAGGCGACCACGGAGGCGGCGTAGAGCTCCATGGCGCCCATATCCGAGGTGCGGTTGGCGGGGTCCCCGCGGTCCACGATGTACACGACCGTGGGAAAGCCCGACCAGTCCTCCTCCGTCGGGCCGAGCGGGGGCATGAAGAAGGCTACGTTGAAGGCGCGGACGCCGAGATCCTGGACGTAACCCTGCAGTAATGCGCCGACCGCGCGGCTCAGGGCGGGGTCTTTTGGGTCCGACCCGACCACCACCAGCTCCTTCTCCTTGATGGGGGAGAGGCTGGCGAAGGCGTGGACGCCTTCGAGCGGGACGTCGAGGCCGAGTGAGGCATGGACGGCGTGAAGGTCCTCGAAGTAGTCGGAGCCGTGCTCCCGTTTGTACGTGGCGGCGGCACGGCGGAGGCGTTCGACCTTCGGGTAATGGGTGCCGCGGGTGGCGGTTACCTGGGCGTGGCCGTGGATGATGGAGCCGCCGGCCCGCCACAGGCAGTTCCACATCAGAAAGGGATAGCTTGCTTCCGGATCGGTTTCCAGGGCTTTCTGGCACCACTGCAGGCCGACTGAGACGTAGCCCGCGACCTTCTCGGGGTTGAGGTGGAGGGGGTTATGGTCGTCGAAGACTATGACGCCGTGGAACCCGTCGTACTTGGCTATGTTGGAGGCGGTGGTAGCGTGTTCACCCTCCACGCGGCCGAAAACGTCGGCGGGGGTCCCGTCCTCGGGATGGCAGAAAGGATCTCCCTCCGTGGCGGAGATCTCGCGGTCTAGATCCAGGCTCACGCCGGTGTCGAGCGGTCGCGAGGCGCGCAGCTCGTTGAAGAGGGTGCCATCCAGCGTGATGCGGTTCGTCACCTTCACGATGCGCTGGGCGGTAACACGGTCTACCGAGCCGAAGGACTTCTCGATCCAGGCGTGCATGGACTCTGGCGGGACCAGGCGCCCCGTCGTCGTGGAGACGTCGAAGATGCGCTCCGCGATGGTCCGGTCCTCCGGGGAAAGGCCGGAGATAAGGTCAGGCAGGTCGGTAATAGCTGTCTTGGTCATCTTGCTCCTGGCTATCGTGTCTTACGAGGTCAGTGGGGTTGTTACGACGTCTCTGTTCTCCGGCGCATAGCGCCACAAGATCACCCCTATCGCTACCCAGGGCGGCCCGATGACCGGCAGCGTGAAGGGCGCCGTGCTCGACAGCACCGCCACGGTGGCGATGGCCAGAAGGATGTTACGTCCGTCGCCGAGCTTCTGGTCCCGTCGGGTAGCGACGAAGAGTAACACGCGACCGGCTGTGAGGACCAGGAATCTCAGGACGGAGATCGCGTCGGAGAACGAGTCCATGTTCCAGATTGTGTCAAAGCTGGGCGATGGGCCTGCAAGAGCGTGGCGAAGGTGGCGATCCCGACCTCCCATCGTGCTACCGAAGATGTTCCTGGAAGGGCCAGGACTCCGAATAGCCCGATCAGAATACCCAGCGGGATAACGGGCAAGGAGGTGATCGAAAGCATGGACAACGCAAGGGGCGAACGGGAGGACAGGGGGCCCGTGGGGGTGAGGCGGCCCCTCCTACCCGTATCAACGTTCTACGGCTCAAGTCGGTTGGTCGGCGGTGGTCTGCAGGCGGGTGTAGATCTCCTCGCGGTCGATCATGCGTTGGACGTGACCTTCGACCCCGAGCTTGAGGCTCGCTACCTCATGGGCGAAGCGGACGGCCTCGGACCAGTGCTTGCCGTCCAGGCGGGCCATGAGCATGGCCGCCCAGAAGGCGTCGCGGCCGCCCGTTACGTTCTCGACCTGTACCTTCGGCAACGGTCCCACGCGCTCCACGGTGCCGTTCTCCGAGATGGTGACGACACCGCCGGAGCGGGTAAGGATTACCACGTCGGCGCCGAGGTCGTGGAACTCCGCGAGTGCCGTCTCCTCCAGGGCTTCCTCGTCCATGTTGAAGTCGAAGAGGCGACGTAGGTCTTCTAGCGAGGGCTTTACGATGGTCACGTACGGCATCACCTCCGCGAGGACCTCCCAGGCCTCGACCTTATCGGGCCAGACGCGCGGGTCGTAGTTTGGGTCGAGGGTGACGATCTTGCCGAGGCGGCTTCCCAGCCTCATGGCCCGCCTTACAGCGAGGCGCTGGGGGTCGCGGGAGAGGGCGAAGGCGGAGGTGTGGATGATGCGGGCGCGCGAGATAGTCTCCTCGTCCACCTGGCGCACGGTGAGCAGCGCGTCGGCTCCCCTGTTGACCTGGAAGTCGGGAACGCTCGCGGTTCGGGCGATGAAGGCGTTGGTGGTTGCCGCCTCATCGGTGTGGCTCACGGCCTCGGTGCCCACGCCGTGATGCTGGAGCTGGTCCTCGACGTACTCGCCGAAGTAGTCTGAGCCCAGACGGGTGATCACGGCCGAGCGCCCCCCTAGCTTGGCGACGTACACGGCGACGTTGGCCGGCTGCCCGCCGAGGTAACGTGAGAACTGGCTCGCAGTCCGCAGAGATTGGGCCATCTCGTGCGAGATAAAGTCCACCATGGTCTCCCCGACGGAGAGGAGATCCAACCCGTAGTACAGCTCGTCGAGCCTCTCCAGAGAAACCCCTTCTCCCGAGGATGGGTCCGTGAAATAGGAGGGTATGGTCAGGCGCCCGGGATAACGCAAGCCGTCAGCGGAGACTGGCGCGTCGCCCTGCTCGTTTCCCTTGGCAGTGTCATCCCTGTCGCCGGAGATCGCCTCCAGGTACCCTTCCGCGGTCCTCTCCCACGTGTAGCGGGCGAGGACGCGACCGTAGCCGGCCCTGGCATAGCGTCCCCAGGCTTCGGGGCTGCTGGTTAGG
Source organism: Rubrobacter sp. (assembly GCA_036280905.1). GTDB lineage: Bacteria > Actinomycetota > Rubrobacteria > Rubrobacterales > Rubrobacteraceae > Rubrobacter_D. The sequence continues at coordinate 6,459 of DASUPX010000189.1, forward strand.
GCGTGCAGCCCGGCGCCCAC
>DASUPX010000190.1:0-2470 GCA_036280905.1 Rubrobacter sp.
GGTAACGCTGCAGGCGAACCGGATCGGGCTCGAAGGTCCTGGTCTCGGGGGTGACCTCGTGCCCGCCCATGTGCTGGCCGAGTTTTGTGGCGACCTCGCCGTAGACGGGGAAACCGTAGAAGTTTTCCGCCCCGTGCCACATGAACACGGGGAAGTGGTCCGGCGTAAACTCGCGCAGGTGCGGTGTTGCGTAGTACGTCACCTGCTCCTGGGTGATGGTCAGCGGTATCCGTACCCCCGCCCCGCGCAAGACCTCGTTCGTCCACATGTCGCTCGCCACGACCACCCGGTCCGCGTGGTAGGTCTCGGCGTCCGTCACGACCTCGACGCCCTCGCCGTTCGGGCGCACGGCCCGCACGGGGGTGTTCTCGAGAACGTTCGCGCCGCGGGCGCGGGCCAGGGCGACGTGCACGGCGTTCGACTTCCGGGCGTCCACGAGGCCCGACTCCGATTGGTAGATCGCGCGCTCGGGGCCGTAGAGGCGGAACTGGGGCCAGCGGGCCATCAGCTCCTCCGGGTTCAGCAGCTCGTAGTCGAAGCCGTGCTCCTCGAAGGCGGCGACGTAGCCGTCGACGTTGCGGGTGCCGACCTTCTCCGGGTCCCGCCCGGTCGGATCCTCGATAATCAGACCGCCGGTCCTGAGGAGCACCCGAACGCCGGATTCGCGCTCGATCTCGTAGAACGCCTCGTAGGCATCCGGCGCGAGGGCGGCGTACTGCGACTGGTGCTGGGCGAGCCGGATGATCCGGGAGTGGTCCTGCGAGGCGCCGCGGTCGTGGCCCAGCCCGAACTGCTCGATCCCCAGTACCGCATCCCCAAGCTCGCGCGACAGCCAGTAGAGGGCCGCCGAACCCAGCCCCCCGCATCCGACGACTATGACCTCATGGTTGCTCAATTAGGCACCTCCCGTGTACCCGATCCGGTGCTTCGGCTTTAGCCCGTCCGGATGCTCGTCGCGCCCGAGGACTTGTGCTCTATGCGTATGCTTTCGGGCTCGTGGTGGTCCACGCCGCCCCGTACGGTGACCTCCAGCAGGCCGTTCTCGAAGCTGGCGCTGATCCTGCTTCCGTCTATGCCGTCCGGCAGCTTCAGCCTCCGCCTGAAGTGGCCGTAGTAGCGCTCGCGGGCGTAGTACTCGGACGCCTCGGGCTCGCCCGTGCGCTGCCCGTCGATGGTCAGGGCCCCGCCCGAGAGCGAGATCTCCACGTCTTCGGGTCCCACGCCGGCGAGCTCGCAACGCACCACCAGGTCGTCGCCCACGGCGAAGATGTCGGTGGTCGGCACCCAGGCCGTCGCGTGGGTCCGGCGCCCTTCCTCCTGCCCGCCGCCCCTTTCGGCGTACTCCCGCATCCGGGCCATCTCGCTCATCGTGTCCATGACCCCCCGAAACGGGTTTCGTGCCTTGCCCATCTCTCCTCCTTCGGATCTCGTTGCCCTATCCGGGCTCCCGAAAGCCGACTCGACAAACCGCGCGGGCGTCGTCGAACCGGCGGATCGAGAGCGTCGGCGCCCTGGCTTACTCGGACGCGCTCTGGACCAACGTCTGGCTTCGTCAGCCGGGGTATTGTCTGTTGCCCGGCTCCCTGCGGTCCTCCGCGGACATCTGCTGGGGTGACGGGACCCCGCTCGGGCGAGACATCGCCCTGTCCGGTTCGGGGGCGACGCCGGGGTAAGGCCCGGCCAGAGGCACCCTCTCTTCGCGCAGCGACTGGAAGAGCGAATAGACCATGCCGATCATGACGAGCGCGAAAGGCGCCCCGGCTATGATCGCGACCGTCTGCAGGCCTTCGAGTCCCCCGAACAGCAGGGCCACGGCCGCCGCCGCACCCGTAAGAGCCCCCCAGAGGGCGACTATGGTGCCCTTGGGGTTCAGGGTGCCCCTGGAGGAGAGCATGCCCATCACCACCGAGGCCGCGTCGGCCCCGCTGATAAAGAAGATGCCGACGAGCAGGATCGCTATAAACGACGTCACCGAAGCGAGGGGGAACTGGGCCAGCGTGGAGAACAGCGCCGCCTCCTGGCTATCGGCCACGGCCTGGGCGATGTTCGCCCCCCCGAAGAGGTCCAGGTTCATGGCGGCTCCTCCGAAGACGGCGAACCACAAGAAGCTGACCACGCTCGGGACCAGCAGCACCCCGAAGGTGAACTCCCGGATCGTCCGGCCGCGGGAGATCCTGGCTATGAACGTCCCCACGAACGGCCCCCAGGAGGCCCACCACACCCAGTAGAAGATGGTCCAGCCGGACAGGAACGCTTCGTCCCCGTTGGCCGCGGTCGTGAAGCTCATCGGTATGAGGTTGAACAGGTAGTTCCCGATCGAGGACACGAAGGTGTTCGCGATGTAGAGCGTCGGGCCCATGAACAGCACGAAGAGGAGCAGCAGCACGGCGAGCACCATGTTGCCGTTGGAGAGCCACTGGATGCCGCGCTCCACGCCCGAGACCGCCGAGACGATGAACAACGCCGTTAC
>DASUPX010000191.1:0-12044 GCA_036280905.1 Rubrobacter sp.
CGTTTTCGATCTGCTCGAGGAGCGGGGCTACACGCTGGAGCGGGTCCCATACGAGGAGTGGCTGCAGAAGATAGACGCCGACCCCCCCGAAGAAGGTACCCCCGCGGAGATAGTAAACGGGGCGGCGCCCGCGGCAGACGAACTCGGGGACGACAACGATTACGACGACACCAACACGCGCCGCGTCCTCGGCGACGATGGACCGGCGAGGCCACCCGTCGACGAGGACCTGCTGGAGACCTACGTACGGTACTTTGCCCAGCAGGGATGGATAGAAGCGCCCGCGGCTCTGCAGGAGGTCCAGAAGGGCAGGTAGGTTACTTCTTGCGAAGGGCCGATACCGCCCGCTACGGCGGACCGCGTGGGTGCCCTGCACGGACCGGCCGATCGTAGGATACGCAGATGTTCCCGTCTCATGGTCGCTTGTCCTGGGGCGCTGCGGTCGCCGCCCTCCTGGCGATGGCGGCCCAGGGTCAGCTGCACCGCCCGGGCAACCCCCTAACCCACGTCCACGTCCGTGGTGTCGATCTCGAGCACCCCGTCGAGACCTCTGACCTCCCGCACCACCTCCGCGAGGTCCTCCCGCGTGCGGGACGCGCCGGTAAGTTCGACGACGCCCTCTCTAACGTTGCCAACCCCCAGGTTCGTGCCGTCGAGCAGGCCGGCCACGTCGTGCCTGAGGCTGTCGACGTCGCTGAGGAGTGGGTCCACGTCCGTCGCGCCGGTGTCGGGGTCGATGTAGACGTCGTTGCGGGGATATCCGGAGTCCGAGGTGTATGATTCGTCCTCCCAGTCCTCCCGCGTCCTGAGGTCTTCCACGAGCCCTGCCTCGTTCTCGTCTTCGGACTCGGTGACGAGCTGGCCCTCGTGCTCGTAGTCTTCTTCTTCCGGGTCGTCGACCTCCTCAGGGGCAGGGGCCGGGACCCCTACTTCATCGCCCGTGTGGTCCCCAGGCTCCACGTCCGAAGCGTCGGCCCGGAAGGTGGCGAAATCCACCTCGGGATCGAGGGAGAGGCTGGTGATAGGCACCTCCTGTTGCTCCCCATCTTCCGTCTCCACGATGACGAACGTGACCCCCCCATCCTCCTCGTCCGTCACCACCTCCACGATGCGTCCGACCTCCGTGCCGTCAGCCGCCCGGGCCTCGAGCCCGATTAGACTTCTCTCCTGCAAGTCATCCTCCAGATTAGCCTTCTCGGTCCAAATATACCCCGTGCCCGTAAGCAGCATGCGGCAACCCTGCCGGCGCCCCGCATCCTCGCTGTAGGGGCGGTTCGCGAACCGCCCAACCACGAACCGCCCTACGGCAACATTGCGCCTGAAAATAGCACCGAACAAAACCCCGGGTAAACGCGGGACCGCGGCACGATGCCACGGCCCCGCTGCAGATAGCGGCCAGGAGGGTTACAGAGCTCAGTCGTCCCGGTCCCCCACCCTGGGTCCGTCCCTCACGACCCTCTCGCAGCCCTCGACGTCATCGCCGGGGTTGGCCCTGACCCTGTCGTCGCCGGGTCCGCACTCCACGTCGTCCTCCGAGCGGTCAACCGCGCCGACGAAGTCGTTGCCCCTGCCGGCCTCGATGTCGTCCTCGCCGGTGCCGCCGTAGAGCCTGTCCTGGCCGCGAAGCCCGTAGATGTCGTCCTCACCGCCCTTGCCTCTAATGGTGTCGGCTGAGTTGGTCCCGACAAGGCGATTATCGCGGTCGTTACCGACCAGGTTCGCCGCCAGCGCGGCGCCGGCGAAAAGGGCTCCCAACACGCTCACCATCGTCACCATGATGACCAGTTTCCTCATCTCCAACCTCCTCTTGGTTGTGGTCCCGTCGGCGCTCTGCGCCCCTGCCGGTACCGTTGATGGATCGTTGTCGCATCCTATCGGGCGATAATTAGAGCTGCGTTAGAGGCCCGTTAGGGGTCTATTAGAATGTCCTGAGGGCCCCTAGAACCGTTCTATATCCACCTCGACGGTATCGCCGTCGAAGTCCATGCTGCCCTCGAGCGCGTTGTTCGAGAACTCCAGTTCGGCGTCCAGGAACCCGCCCTGGCTGCGTCCCTCGTCCACGAGGCGGAAGCCTCTGTCGGTGAGAAATTGCCTGTAGTAGTTGTAGGCGTCCTCGCCCGAGGGTACGCTGAGGATGACCGCCGTCTCGTTGCCGGCCACGCCGACGGCCCCGACCCGATACTCGTCCGGCACCGGGATGGGGAAGTCGGCGGGCAGCCGCTGGCCGCTTCGCATCCTTTCGTCGGCGTCGAGGTCATCCACGCCATCCGGGTCATCGTCGTTCACGAGAATACCCCCGCCTTCCCGCGGTTTGCCAGCGTCACTGCCGCCGTCGTCAGCCTCACCCGCGTCTTTGTAGACCACGACCGTCTTCGGCCGCTCGGAAGCACCGGACGAGCCGTCGGCCTGTGGCTCCCGGGTCTGGGCCGAGCAGGCCCCCAACGCCAGGGTCGTCACCAGTAGCACAAGGATGGTGAGCCTTTTCATACCGTCTCCTCTCTTGCCTGGGTCTCTTTCGTCTGATTGTTCCGCTACGTGGTAAGGAGAAGCTGAAAGCAGCATTAGAGTTTGCTTAGAATCCGCGAGCTGGCCCCGGATCTCACGTCCCTTTCCCCGGTAGGGCGGTTATGATCAACGGTCGAAGCCACGCGGCAAGCAGCCCGATGGAGGAGTCATGCGGCCCGGAACCCGAGTCTTGATCGTCGAGGATGATCACTCCATAGCGCGCGTCGTGCGGCTGCAGCTCGAGCATCGCGGCTTCGCCGTGCTCTGCCGCCACGACGGGATCTCGGGGCTGGAGGCGGTCTCGGAGTTCAGGCCGGACGTGATCGTGCTCGACATCATGCTGCCGGGGATGGACGGGGTCGGGGTCCTCCAGCACCTGAGGACGGAGGGGAGCAGGGTTCCCGTCATCATGCTGACCGCCAGGGACACGCCGCTGGACAAGATCCACAGCCTCGACCACGGCGCCGACGATTACCTCACCAAGCCCTTTGATATGGGCGAGCTGATGGCCCGCATCCGCGCGGTGCTCCGCAGGGTCGAGGGTGAGGAGGTGCTCCGCATCGAAGACCTGGAGATAGACACAGCCGCCCACGCCGTACGGCGCGGGGAGCGCGGGGTCGACCTTACTGCCCGGGAGTACGAGCTGCTGGTGTTCATGGCACGCAACGCCAGGCGGGTGCTCTCGCGGGAGACGCTCCTGTCGCGGGTTTGGGAGCAGGACTTCGACGTCGGGACCAACGTCGTGGAGGTGTACGTCAGCTACCTCCGGAGAAAGGTGGACGGTCCCGGCGAGAAGCGGCTCATCCACACCGTGCGTGGGGCCGGGTACGTACTGCGGGGTGGTTAGGTGCCGGTGCGCTGGAGGCTCACCATCTTCAACGCGCTCGCCATCGGGGCCATACTGGTGGCGCTTGGCCTCGTCCTGTTCTTCGTGCTACGGGCGACGCTGCTCTCCAGCGTCGAGGAGACGGCCCAGAGCCGGGCCTTCGCCGCAGCCCGGTCCATAGCCGACGGCGAAGGTCTGGAGGAGGAGGAAGGCCGGCTCGTCCTCGACGACGATCTCGTGGACGGCATCACCGTCGACGGCGCGTACATCATCGTGCGGGACGGCAGGGGCAACGTGATAGCCCAGACCCTTGACCTGCCCGCCGCCCGCGAGGCACGCGACGAAGTGTGGCGCGTAGCGCTGGAGGCCGGCAGGCCCGCGGAGGGCGTGCTCGAGCTTTCGGGCGAGGGTACCGACTACGTCTACGCCGTCCCCGTACGGCCGTACGGGGGCCCAGCGCGTACCGTGGAGGCGGGCAAGTCCTACGCACTCGCCGCCGAGAACGTGCGCGAGGTGGCCCTGGTGCTGGCTGGCGGCATCGGGGCGGCGTTCCTCCTCTCGGTGGTCGGGGCCTACCTGCTCGCCCGCGCCGCCCTCTCCCCCGTGGCCGCGATAGCGCGGGCCGCACGTAAGATCACCGGCGGAGACCTGTCACAGAGGCTACCGGTCGCCAGGCCGAAAGACGAGATCGGGGACCTCGCGGCCACCTTCAACGGCATGCTCTCCCGCCTGGAAGGTACCCTGGCCGACCTCAAGAAGGCGCTCGCCCGCCAGCGCCGCTTCGCCGCCGACGCCAGCCACGAGCTTCGTACCCCCCTGACCTCCATACACAGCAACGCGCAACTGCTCGAGGAATGGGGCCTGAAAGACGAGCGGATCGGCCCCGAGAGCGTGGCGGCGATCAGGCGCGAATCTGAGCGCATGCGCAGGCTGATCGAGGGCCTCCTGGAGCTGACCCGTGGTGACGAGGGGGCGACGCTACGCCTTGAGCACCAGGATCTTACGGTGGTCGCCGACGAGGCGACGGAGGCTGCGCGCACGGTCGCGAACGGCCGGGTGACCATCGAACACCCCCCGTCCAGGGAGCCGGTGGACGCGGTTTTCGACAGGGAAAGGCTCAGGCAGGCGATCTCGATACTCCTCGATAACGCCGTAAAGTACACCCCAGAAGGGGGACGAATCTCCCTGGAGGTGTCAGAAGAGCCCGACGCCGTCTCCGTAATCGTTTCGGACACCGGGATCGGCATACCCGAAGACCGGCTCCCCCACGTCTTCGAGCGGTTCTACCGCGCCGAAGAGGCCCGCTCGACGCAGGGCTCCGGGTTGGGGCTGGCGATAGCGCGACAGATCGTCGAGGACCACGGCGGTAGCTTGCGGGCGCGGAGCAGACCCGGCGAAGGCTCGACCTTCACGATCCGTATCCCCAGACACATCCCGCCAGACGGAACGGATACCTGACCGCCCCAGCCCGGCCTCCCCATCGTACCAGCGAGTCCCGGACGGCAAGATCGCCGTCAAAACCTTGATCTCCCGTGGGGTGGTAATAAAATATGAGCGTGCCAGGCTTAGATTTTGGATAGGTCGTTTGTCTCGGCATGGGGTACCAGGGAACGAGAAGATTTCAACCAGGAGGCTTTAGACGGATGATATGTGAGAATTGTGGGATCAGGCCGGCCAGTTTGCAGGTTTTCCAGCAGCAGGGGGACCGGCGGGTGACGAGTTACTTCTGCTCGCAGTGCGCGCGGCAGCTCGGCATGATCGGGGGTGCGCAGGGTGGGGCCGACCCGTTCGCGAAGCTCCAGAACCTGATACAGCAGCAGCAGGGTGGGCAGGGCAGCCTGTTCGACGCGCTCTCTGCGGAGGCGCAGGAGGCAGTGATGCGTGCCCGCGAGGCTTCGGCAGGCACGACGCGGGCCGCGGCCATCGGGACCGACCACCTGCTCGCGGGCATAGTGACCGGTGAGAACGTGGCGACAGAGGCGCTGGAGCGTGCCGGTGCCGACGTGAGCGGCATGCGGGCGCGGTTCCAGGAGTTCCGCGGCGACCCGGGCGAGGAGGTCTACACGTTCACCCCCAGCTCCAAGCGGGCCCTGCAGCTCTCGTTCGCCGCCGCCAGGCAGATGGGTGCCGGGCAGGTCGGGAGCGAGCACCTGTTGCTCGGGCTGCTAGGCGAGGGCGACGGCAACGCGTACAGAATATTGCAGCAGCACGGGGCCAACGACGCCGAGGCTTTGAGGCGTGAGATCCTGCGCCTCATGCAGCAGCGCGGCGCGCAGATGGGCCCAGGTGCCGGCATGCCCGGCGCCGCCGCCGGAGGGCCCGGCATGGGCGGTGGTCAGCAGGGAACCGGCAGCAACACGCCGACCCTGGACCAGGTAAGCAGGGACCTCACGCAGTCCGCGCGGGACGGTGAGCTCGACCCGGTGATCGGACGCGCCGAGGAGATCTCGCGGGTAGTCCGTATCCTCTCCAGGCGCACCAAGAACAATCCTGTCCTGATCGGCGAGGCCGGCGTGGGCAAGACGGCCGTTGCCGAGGGGCTCGCCCAGCGCATCGTCTCCGAGGACATCCCGGAGTCGCTCAAGGGCAAGCGTGTGCTGGCGCTAGACGTCGGCGGGCTCGTGGCCGGCACCCGTTTCCGCGGGGACTTCGAGGAGCGGATGCAGCAGATGCTCAAAGAGCTGCAGCAGGAGCAGAGGGACATCATCCTCTTCATCGACGAGCTGCACACCATCGTGGGGGCCGGCGGCGCCGACGGCGCGGTAAACGCCTCGAACATGCTAAAGCCGGCGCTCGCTCGCGGCGAGCTGCAGGTCGTCGGGGCAACCACGCTCGACGAGTACCGCAAGCACGTCGAGAAGGACCCGGCGCTGGAGCGGCGCTTCCAGCCCGTGCTCGTGGACGAGCCAACGGTGGACGAGACCGTGGCCATACTCTTCGGCCTCAGGGACCGTTACGAGGCGCACCACAGGGTCAGGATCACCGAGGAGGCCATCATCGCGGCGGCCCAGCTCGGCGACCGCTACATCACGGACCGTTTCCTGCCTGACAAGTCCATAGACCTGCTCGACGAGGCCGCTGCCGAGGTGAGGCTCCGTTCCACGGTGCCGCCGGTCGACGTGAAGCGCATCGAGGAGGAGATAGCGGGCCTCGAGCGTGAGAAGGAAGACGCCGTGCGGGCCGAGGACTACGAGAAGGCCGCCGGTTTCAAGCAACGCGTCGAGCAGCTCAAGGCCGAGCTCGATGAGGAGCAGGAGGGCTGGGCCGGACGTCGCGAGTCCAACGCACCCGAGGTGACGCGGGAGGACATCGCCCGCATCCTGGAGGAGTGGACCGGCGTGCCAGCCACCAACATCGTCCAGGAGGAGGCCGAGCGGCTACTCAACCTGGAGGGCGTGCTGCACGAGCGGGTCGTGGGCCAGGAGCCCGCGGTCAGGGCGGTCTCCGAGGCCATCAGGCGCGCCAGGGCCGGCATAAAGGACCCCAGGCGGCCGGTTGGAAGCTTCATCTTCCTCGGGCCAACGGGCGTGGGTAAGACCGAGCTTGCGCGGACGCTCGCCCAGTACCTCTTCGGTGAGGAAGACGCCATGATTCGGATAGACATGTCCGAGTTCCAGGAGGCCCACACCGTCTCCCGGCTCGTCGGTGCCCCTCCCGGCTACGTCGGCTACGAGGAGGCCGGACAGCTCACGGAGCAGGTCAGGCGTCGTCCCTACAGCGTCGTTCTCTTCGACGAGATCGAGAAGGCCCACCCGGACGTGTTCAACACGCTACTTCAGGTGCTCGACGACGGGCGCCTGACGGACGCCAAGGGCCGCACGGTCAACTTCGAGAACACGGTCGTCATCATGACCTCCAACGTGGGAAGCCAGCACCTCGTCTCCACGAAGCAGTTCGGCTTCACCTCGGGCGACGGCGTGGACTTCCGCGAGACCGAGCGGCGGGCCAGGGAGGCCCTGGAGCGTGCCTTCAGGCCGGAGTTCCTCAACAGGGTGGATGAGATCATTGTCTTCCAGCCCCTCACCAAGGAGGACGTGCTCAAGATAGTGGACATCATGCTCTCCCGCCTGAACAAGCACCTGGAGAGCCAGCGCGTCCAGGTCGAGGTCACCAACGCGGCCAAGGAGTTCCTGGCCGAGGAGGGCTACGATCCCAAGTTCGGCGGTCGTCCGCTGGCGAGGGCCATCCGGCGCTACGTCGAGAACCCGCTCTCCAGCCGCATCATCGGCGGCGAGTTCGGTCCCGACGACACCATCCTCGTCGATCGGGCCGAGGACGGTCTGAGCTTCGCCACCAGGGAGAAGGTCACCTCCTAGAGCCACACGCCAGGTAATACCCGAAGGCTCCCCTTTTACAGGGGAGCCTTCTTTGTGCGTTTGATTCTCATCCGGTGGATGGGCGATGGGGCACGCCCGCGTAGAATCATGCCGGGGCCAACGTCACGTGAGGTCCTGCCGGAATAACAGGATCTCTGAAGGGATCGGATGCAGACCTATATCGCGTTCTTGAGGGGGATAAACGTCGGCGGAAAGAACAAGCTGCCGATGAAGGACCTGGTGGCCACGCTCGAGAGAGTCGGTTGCCAGGACGTCGCGACCTACATCCAGAGCGGCAACGCCGTTTTCCGGAGCGGGGAGCGGGACTCGGCGCTGCTTGCGGATAGGATCAGGGCCGAGATCGGAGAGCGGCACGATTTCGAGCCCCGGGTACTCCTGCTAGGGTCGAACGAACTGGGGAAGATGCTGCGGTCCAATCCTTTCCCCGAGGCAGAGTCCGAACCGAAGAGGCTGCACCTTTACTTTCTGGCAGCCCCGCCGGAGCGTCCCGGCCTCGACGCCCTGGAAGAGATCAAAGGCGACCATGAACGCTTCGTATTGGGCGACGGCGTGTTCTACCTGCACGCGCCGGACGGGATTGGAAGGTCCAGACTAGCCGCGGGCGTCGAGAAGCTTCTCGGCGTGCCGGCGACCGCCCGAAACTGGAGCACCGTAAGCAAGGTCATGGAGCTGGCAAAGCAACGCAGCTGAAAGCTGAAGGCTGCCGGTTGCACGAAAAAGGGGGCGACGCCTTGGGCGTCGTCCCCTGATTGGTTCCCGAAAGTTATCTCTTAGGGCTAGGCTGCCGCGCCGAGGACCTTGCCATACTCACCGCGGGCGAGCATGCGCTCTGCCTCGCGCTGTACCTGGCGGACGCGCTCGCGCGAGATCCCAAGCTCGTCGCTGAGCTCCGCCAGCGTCGCCGTCTCCCCGTCGCCGAGGCCGTAGCGCTTGAGGAGCACGTGGCGATGGCGCTCGGGCAGATCCTCTACAGCCCTTGAGAGCCACTCCAGCTCCATCTCGCCCACGACCTCACCGGCCACCTCAGAGGCCCGCTCGTCTTCAACGAGCTCACCTACCTCCGAGGTGTCGGCGTCTGAGCCGATGGGCTGGTTGAGGCTGGTGGCATCCCACAGCGAGCCCTTCAGGTCGCGAACGGTCTCGACCGGCCAGTCGAGCCGCGTGGCTACCTCCTCATCCGTAGGCTCCCGCTCTCTCTCCGCGGAGAGCTCGTTGTAGACGCGGGCCATCTTGCGGAGCTTGTCGCCCCTGTGGACCGGGATCCTGATGGTCCTCCCCTTGTCGGCAACAGCCCGCTGCACGGCCTGCCTCACCCACCACGTCGCATAGGTGGAGAACCTCCATCCCCTGTCGGGATCGAACTTCTCGACGGCCTTCATCAGGCCGATGTTGCCCTCCTGGATCAGGTCCTCGAACGGCAGACCCTGGCCACGGTACTTCTTGGCCACGCTGACCACGAGCCTCAGGTTCTTCTCGATGAGCCTCTGCCTGGCCCGCAGGTCCCCGGCCTTGGCCCTCTTGCTGAGGTCCACCTCCTCCTCACGCGAAAGCAACTTGCCCTTGTCGATGCGGGCGAAGTAGCTCGGTATGAGCTCAGGCGTCTCCGCAGGCCTCTCCGCGGCGCGCGCGTCTATGATGTTGCTCTCGGTCACCGTGTTAGCGGGCAATCCCGTTCCTCCCTCTCTTCTCAAAATCCTTGTCTTTATCACAGGTGTATTATATACTCTGTACTATATAATTGTCAAGTAACTGCAGTAGGAAGTGACAGTGGCGTGAGAGAAGCGGGCGGTTCGAAGGTGGGCGAGAAGAGGAGTTACGGCCAGCATTGCACGGTGGCGGCGGCGCTTGACGTGGTGGGTGAGCGGTGGACGCTATTGTTGGTGCGCGAGCTCTCTACGGGCCCGAAGCGGTTCAAGGATCTCCTGGCGGGGTTGCCGGGAATCGGAACGAACCTGCTGGCCGCCAGGCTCAAGCGGTTGGAGGGGGAGGGGATCGTCGGTCGGGGGACGCTTCCTCCGCCGGCCGGCTCCAACGTCTACGAGCTGACGGGGCTTGGGAAGGATCTAGAGCCCGTCCTTGTCGCGCTCTCGCGTTGGGGGGCCAGGCTTCTTGAGGATCCGGGCGAGGGTGACGAGGTCAGGGCGGGGTGGGCCGCCGTGGCGTTGCGGTCCGCCGTGCCTGCGGGATCCCAGGACGGGCGCCCAGGCACCTACGAGTTCAGCATCGACGGCGAGGCGTTTTACCTTCGCGTGGCCGGTGGGGAGGTGGAGGTCAGGCAGGGACCGGCCCCCGACCCCGACCTCGTCGTTCAGGGCGACACGGGGACCCTGCTCGCGGTGGCTTCGGGCAGGATAAGCCCAGAGGAGGCGGTAAGATCGGGGGCGCTCGGGGTCCAGGGGGAGCGCGAGGGAGACCGTGAGGCCCTGCTCTCCTGGTGCCGGCACCTGGTCCCGCCATCCGCCGGATAGGCGACGTTTCTAGCACCCCTGACGGCCATCGACCCGGGCGTTTGTGCTAACTTTGTTGCCATGAAAGGGTTGCCACAAGGATACGGCATGAGGGTGCCGGAGCGCGAGGACGCCGGGGAGGTGGCTGCGATGATCCGCGCCGCCGATCTCGCCGACAACGGCACCTCTGACATGAGCGTGGAGGAGTTGCTCGACGACTGGCATTCCCTTGACCTCACCCAGGAGGCCGTGGCCGTCGTGGCCCCCGAAGGCACCATCGCGGGTTACGCGGACGTGGTCAACCGCTCCTACGTTAGCGTCTCGGTTTACGGTTACGTCCACCCGGACTTTCGCGGCCTGGGCATAGGCAAGAGCCTGATCTCCTGGGGTGAGCGCTGGACGCGGGAGCGCATGCCCCACGCTCCCGAGGACGCGCGGGTCGTGATCCAGCACTACGTCAATGACCTCAACGAGCCGGCGCAGCGGCTACTGCGGTCGCTCGACTACGCTCCGGTGCGCGGGGTGTACGTGATGGAGACCGATCTCCACGAGGCACCGCCGCAGCCGCTCTGGCCGGGGGGCGTCACCGTGCGCACCTTCACCCCAGGCAAAGACGAGCGTCCGCTCTTCGAGGCAGTCGAGGACGCTTTCAGGGACATGTGGGGAAGGCCGCGCGGCACGCTCGAGCGCTTCATCTCCATGACACAGGTGGAGAGCTTCGATCCAACCCTCTGGTTTCTGGCCGTCGACGGCGACGAGATAGCCGGCGCCACCCTCTGCAAGACACTCTCCGGAGAGGGATGGATCGAGGTCGTCGGCGTGCGCCGTCCCTGGCGAAATCGCGGGCTCGGGCTCGCCCTGCTCCGCCACGCTCTAACCGAATACCACCGGCGCGGCATCCAGAAGGTCGCCCTGAGCGTCGATGCCGAGAGCATCACAGGCGCCCCCAGGCTCTACGGACGCGCCGGCATGAGCGTCAGGGAGAGCTACATCATCTACCTCAAAGAACTACGCCCTGGCAAAGACCTCGGCGTCAGATCCTAGAACAAACCATCCGTAGAGGCGGTTCGCGAACCTCCCGAACTGTGGGCCAGGGTTTCCCCATCAAACATTTGTTTGACACGGGCTGTGTGGTGCGCTAACGTGGTGTTGGATGGAAGAGTCGCTACATCCGAGGCGTGAGAAGATCTTGCGTTTCCTGGCGCGGCGTGCCGGGGGTGGGGAGCCGCCGCCTAGCGTACGGGAGGTCGGGGTTGAGGTTGGTCTGAAGAGTTCTCAGACCGTACACCACCATCTGAGAAAGTTGGAGGAAGAAGGCTACGTGACGCGGGAGAGCGGGGCGCGGATGGTCCGGCTCACGGAGAAGGGATGGGGGGTTGCCGGAAGGATGGGGTTGCTTGGCAGGATCGCCGCCGGGCGCGGGCTGGAGGCCGTTGCCACGGAGGAGGCCTACTCTCTTGCGGCGGAGCTTCTCGCGTCCCGTTCGGGGAAGCGCAGGTACCTGTTACGGGTGGTGGGACGAAGCATGGTGGGGGCCAGGATCGAGGACGGGGATCTGCTGGTCGTGGAGGAGGACGAGAGCCCGTCGGAAGGCTCCATAGTCGTGGTGTTGCTCAGGGAAGGTGAGGAGGTGACGGTAAAACGCTTCTACAGGGAGGGGGAGATGCTCAGGCTGAAGCCCGAGGCTCCTCAGGGAGGGTACGAGGATATGGTGGTGCCGGCGGAGGAGGCGCGGGTGCAGGGTCGCGTGGTCTACGTCTTGCATCCCCCGGGGAGGAAGTCTCGGGGAGGCGGACGGGGGTGAGCCAGCTTCCCTCAATGGGCTACGGGTTGTTGCCTTACCTGGCGCTCGCCTGTGTAAGCACCCTCATCGGGTACTACTTCGCCAGGAAGCGGACCGAGTACGAGGTCGGATACAGCCATCGCGTC
>DASUPX010000192.1:0-7717 GCA_036280905.1 Rubrobacter sp.
GGCCTCCTCGGACCGTTCTCTCAACCCGTCCAGCTCCCTCGTCGCGATCCTGTAGAGGTGGGCCAGGGAGAGCTCGCGGTAGCGCGTTTCGATCTCCCGGTACTCGCGGGCGGCCTCGGCCTCGCGCTCGATCCTGCGCAATTGTCCTTCCAGCTCCGCCTCCAGCTGGCGGGTCTGTTCAAGCTGGGCGTCGGCCTTCTCGAGCCGCCGGCTCGCCGAGACGCGCCGTCTCCTGAACACCCCAAGCCCGGCCGCCTCCTCCAGCGCCAGACGGCAGGCCGCTGCCCCGCCGGCCACTATCGAATCAACAGCACCCTGCCGCAGGATGCTGTGGCGCCCGAGCCCGATCTCACCGGCCACCCCCCTCACATCCGCCAGTCTGGCCCGGGAGCCGTTGATCCTGTACTCCGTCTCGCCGGCGCGCGAGATTCGCCGGGAGATCGACACCTCGTTGTAAGGCAGCGAGATCCTGCCCTGCTGGTTATCGAATACGAGCGTGACCTCCGCCGCGCTTGCCGCGGGAAGAGCCTCGGACCCCGAGAAGATAACGTCCCCCATGGCCCGTGCCCGCAACACCCCGGGGCTCTGCTCCCCGAGAGCGAAAAGCACGGCATCGGTGATGTTGCTCTTTCCAGAGCCGTTCGGGCCCACAATCGAAGTAATGCCGTCCTCTAACGGCATTCTGACCGGCCGCGCGAACGTCTTGAAACCCTTGATATAGATCGCCGACAGCACTAAATCGCCATTTTACGCAACTTTCGCCCGAAACGCACAGAGAAAAGCGCCGCAAACGAGCCATCAGCACGCTCGGGCTAACGCCCTCGCTCGTCGGCAACGCTTCGGCTTCGCCTCGCTTTCGGCTAGTCGTCTCGCAACCTCACGGCAGCTACGGCATGAGGCTTTACTGTGCAGCGATACCCTCTATGCGAAAGGTGCAGGCCACAGCGGGGTTTGGCTGACAGCGGGCCCTGTAAGGGCGAAGCGTGCTGACAAGCGAGGTGAAGCCGAGCGTGCCGACAAGCGGAGGCCGCAGGCCGGAGCGTGCTCTCAGGCTCCTACGTGGACTTCCACGGCGGAGCGCGGGACGGGACGGATGCCCAGGATCTCCAGGGCGCTGCGGGCCGCGATCTGTTCGCTCTCTTTGATGGAGTTGCCCGTGCCGGTCGCCACTTCTTTTGCCTCGACGGAGACCCTGGAGGTGAAGCTCGGCCTGTGGGCCGGGCCCTGCTTGGAGATAACACTGTAGGTGGGCCTCAAGCCGTCGGCTTGAAGCGTCTCCTGCAGGAGCGTCTTCCAGTCGCGCAGTTCATCAGTGTCTACCTCGGCGGGGTTGAAGATCTCGTCTACCACGCTCAGCACGAGGTCCCTGTCTATAAGATAGGCTGCCCCGATAATTGCCTCGACGGTGTCGGCGATGACCGAGTCGTTCATGACGGAGCTCTCGATGATCTCCTCTATCCCCTCGCTCCTGCCCACGGTGGCCAGAAACGATTTTCTGACAAGATGGGCTCGAATGCGAGTGAGATCCCCCTCCAACAGCTCGGGGTAGCCATGGAAGACAAGCTCGGCCACGCGGCTGTTCAGGACA
This sequence comes from Rubrobacter sp., assembly GCA_036280905.1. Lineage (GTDB taxonomy): Bacteria > Actinomycetota > Rubrobacteria > Rubrobacterales > Rubrobacteraceae > Rubrobacter_D. The sequence continues at coordinate 1,589 of DASUPX010000192.1, forward strand.
GAGTCTCCCAGAAACTCCAGCCGGCCATTCGATTCGTAGGGATCCGCGACGCTGGGATGCGTAAGCGAGCGCTGCCTCAAGGGTTCCGGAAGGATCGCTATGAGGTCCCTTATAGACATCTCGTGCTCTATTCTACACTTGTGAACGCGATCACGACGTTATGACCACCGAAACCCATGGAGTTGGAGATGGCGGCCTTGAGGTCAGGGGCCTCCGCGGCCTCTCCCTTGACGTAGTTGAGATCCTCGCAGTCGTCGGCCAGTTGTTCCAGGTTGATGGTTGGTGGCACGACCTTGTGCTTGAGAGCAAGGGCGCACATGATCCCCTCGGTCGCGCCCACCGCGCCGAAGGAATGGCCCGTCATGGATTTCGTGCCTGACACGAGGGCGTGCGGCACCACCCTGGAGATGGCCCTGGTTTCGGGACCGTCCCCGGTCGGGGTGGCGGTGGCGTGGGCGTTCACGTGGCCAACGTCTTCCGGGTTTATGCCGGCGTCCGCGAAGGCGGCGAGCATGGCGCGTTCCACGCCGCGGCCCTGTTCGTCTGGTGCCGTCACGTGGTAGGCGTCCGTCGTACGCCCGTAGCCGGCCACAGCGGCGATCGGCTCGGCTCCGCGGCTGACTGCGTGCTCTTCGCTCTCCAGTATCACTGCCCCCGCGCCCTCGCTCATCACGAAGCCGTCCCGGCCCTCGTCGAACGGGCGGCTCGCGCGGGCTGGCTCGTCATTTCGGCGGCTCACCGCGCGGATAGCGCAGAAGCCCGCCATGGAGAGAGGCGTGATCGGCGCCTCCGAGGAGCCGGCGATAACCACGTCGGCGTCGCCGCGCCGGATTAGCTCTAGCCCCTCGGCTATGGCCTCACCGCCGGTGGCGCACGCCAAGACCGGGCACTGGGTCGGACCCGTTGCCCCGAGTGCGATCGCCAGCTGCCCCGCCGCCATGTTCGGTACCATCATGGTTATGAGGAAAGGGCTCACCCTGCCGGCACCGCGCTCGTTCAGGACCCTGTACTCACGCTCCCAGGTCGAGATGCCCCCGATGCCGCTGCCCATGACTATGGCCACCCGCTCGGGTCTCTCGCGCACGAGGTCAACTATTCCCGCGCTATCGGCCGCCTGAAGGCCTGCGGCTATGCCGAGCTGAGCGTAGCGGTCCATCCTGCGGGCCTGCTTCTTGCTGACAAAGTCGGTCGGGTCGAAGTCCCAGCACTCGCCGGCTATACGGGACGGGTAGGGAGAGGGGTCGAAGATCGTGATCTCCCCGATGCCGCTCTTCCCGTGAAGGGCGGCATCCCAGAAGTTCTCAGTCCCCGTTCCGAGGGGAGTAACCGCCCCCGTCCCCGTTATGAGCGCGCGCACCCTACCGCTGGAGGAGGCCTCCGTCACGCTGCCTGGTGCTCCATCACGTAGTCGACGGCTTCCTCGACCGTGGTGATCTTCTCGGCTTCATCGTCCGGGATCTCCATCCCGAACTGCTCCTCGAGCTCCATGATGAGCTCGACCAGGTCCAGGGAGTCTGCCTCCAGATCCTCCCGGAAAGACGCGTCGGACGTGACGTCTCCCTCGTCCACCCCCAGCCGGTCGGCGGTGATCTCCTGAATCTTGCCGAGTACTTCTTCGCGATCCAATTCGTCTCCTCTCCAAGACTTATGCGAATTACCAAGCTTCTGCGATAGCGCGTAGTGTAAACCCAAAACGCTCTACTGCATAGTCATGCCGCCGTCGACGGCCACCGTCTGGCCTGTTACGTAGCCCGCGCCTTCGCCGGCCAGGAACGCAACGACCTCAGCCACCTCCGCAGCCTCCCCGAACCTGCCGACCGGAACCTGGGCCAGAATCTGGTCTTTGATCTCCTCTGACAGGCCGCCCGTAAGCTCCGTCTCCACGTAGCCCGGCGCGACCACGTTGGCCGTGATATTCCGCTGGGCAACCTCCCGCGCCACGCTTTTGGTGAACCCGATGATGCCGGCTTTGGAGGCGGCGTAGTTTGCCTGCCCCGCGTTCCCAACCAGACCCACGACGGATGATACGTTGACGATCCTTCCCCACCTGGCCCGGATCATCGGCCGCAACACCGCCCGCGTGCACAGGTAGGTCCCCTTGAGGTTGGTGCTTATTACCTCGTCGAACTCCTCCTCTTTCATCCTCATCATGAGGTTGTCGCGCGTGAGCCCGGCGTTGTTGACGAGGATATCGATGCGACCGAAGGCGTCGTTTACACCCTTGATGAGCGCGGCGACATCGTCCTGTGAAGCGACGTCGCCCTTGAAGATCTCGCACCGCACACCTTTGGACCGCACCTCTTCTGCAGCTGCCTCGGCGGTTTCGTCGTTAGAGCGGTACGAGATAGCCACATCAGCGCCCTCGCTGGCGAGACGCAGGGCGACGGCGCGGCCAATCCCCCTCCCGCCACCTGTAACGACGGCCACACGCCCCTCCTGGATCACGGGATCTCCCCCCGCTCGACGAAGGCGAACATGAGCTCGGCCTCACAGACCCGCTCATCGCCGACCAGCGCCCGTCCCTTGCCCCTTCCGACCCTGCCCTTGAGGCGGACTATCTCGACCTCTAGGGTCAACACGTCGCCGGGGACGACTTGCCTGCGGAACCTAACGCCGTCTATCCCGGCGAAGAGCGCGAGCTTGTCGCCGTGGTCCCCACCCGACATCACGCCGACCGCCCCGACCTGCGCCAACGCCTCGATAATTAGCACGCCGGGCATTACCGGGTACTCTGGAAAATGGCCCTGGAAGAAGGGCTCGTTCTGGGTAACGTTCTTGACGCCGCTCGCCCGCACCCCTGGTTCGAGCTCATCGATCCTGTCCACGAGCAAGAAGGGGTACCGGTGCGGGATGAGTTGCCGGATCTCCGCCGGACCGAGCGGCGCCTTCACGCGAGCACCTCCCCCACCGTCTTGCTCGTAACGTCACGTCGCTTGAAATCCCGCAACATCCTTGTCAGCGTTCCGTCCTCCCCAGCCTCGTAGATCTCCCGCACCCCCAACTCCAGCAACCGCTCGACCACAGACACCCAGCGGACCGGCGAGAGCATCTGGTTACGCAATGTGTTCCTCACCCCGTTAGCGGTCGTCAAAAGGGTCCCCTCGGTCGCCCCGATAATCGGGATGCCGGGTTCCCCAAACTCGACCCCATCGAGCAATACGTCCATCTCCCTGGCCGCCTCGGCCATTAGCGGGGAATGAAACGCGCCGGCAACACGCAATGGTACCTTGCGGCCCTTCAGGCCTTCCGTAACCTCCTCCAGCGCGTCCAGTCTGCCGGAGATCACGACCTGCCGTGGCGAGTTGAAATTGGCGGCGACCACGGCCCCGCCGGAGCCTTCGGTCGCCTCGACCACGGCATCGGGGTCCGCGCCGATCAGGGCTACCATCCCCCCAGGGGTCTTCCGCGAAGCCTCGTTCATGAGGCGGTCCCTCTCGGCGACGAGTCGCACGCCGTCCTCGAGGCCCAGGCTACCGGCGGCGTGGGCCGCCGCGTACTCCCCCAGCGAATGGCCAGCAACCACGTCGCCGTCGATGCCGGCGTCCCGAAGACGGTAGAGCAGGTCCACGGAATTGGCAAACACGGCGAGCTGGTACGGTACCTCGCGGTCGCCGAGGTACTCTAGAACCGCGGCGCGCACGGAACCTGAGGTCTCACCTCCCAGGCTCCCCTGTCCCGGGAAGACCACGGCACGGTTCATCTCTCCCACCTAGATCCTGTACAGGTTTGCGGCCCACGTAAGGCCGAACCCGAATCCGACGGTCACCACGTACTTGCCCGGCTCCAGCGTTTCGAAGATATCGGGGTAGGAGAGCGGTATGCTCGCCGCCGAGGTGTTCCCGAACCTGTCGAGGTTGACGACGACCCTGTCCTCCGGCACGTCCATCTTGCGTATCGCCGCGCGTATGATGCGCGCGTTTGCCTGGTGGGGAATGACGTACTGAACCTCCTCGGCCGACAACCCGTTGCGCGCGAGGAGTTTCTCTACCATCTCCGGCAGTATCCTGACCGCGAACTTGAAGACCTCGCGGCCGTTCTGGAAGAGTTTCTCCTCGTCCCCCGGGTGACCGGCCCGCCCGAGCGTCGCCCCGCTACCGTCGGCCCCGAGGATGTGGTCCACGAAGCCGGACTCATCTCCGGCCGCGTCGAGCACCACCGCACCTGCGCCGTCGCCAAACAGCACCGCCGTCGAGCGATCGTTTGGATCGACTATAGTGCTCATCGCGTCCGCCCCGATGAGCAGGATCCTGCTCGCCGCGCCGGCTCGGATCATGGACGAGGCAACGGAGGCGGCGTAGGAGAAACCGGCGCACGCGGCGGCCAGATCCATCGCGCCCGCACCCGGTACCCCAACGGCTTCCCCAACGAGGCAGGCGACAGAGGGCATGGACTCCGGGGCTGTGGAGGTGCCGCATATAACGAGGTCAACCGAGCCACCATCAACCCCAGCGTGCTCCAGGGCCTTCCGGGACGCCTCGATGGCGAGGGTGGCCGTGTTTTCTCCCTCCGCGACGAAGCGGCGCTGCTTGATGCCTGTTCGGGTGGAGATCCACTCGTCAGAGGTGTCGAGAACGGTCTCGAGGTCAGCGTTGGTGACGACCCTGCTCCCGAGCGCCCTGCCCACCCCGATGATCTTGCCGGCCGCGACGTTCACGCCGTCCCGCCCTCGGAGGTACGCGCCCTGTCATCAGAGAGCGCGCGCTGCAGCTCTTCGGTCAGGCCATCTCCGGCGCGAGTGATGCCGAGAAGGGCGTTCTCGACGCCCCTGGCGCGCGAGTTTCCGTGCCCGATCACGACCGCGCCGTTCACGCCGAGCAAGAATGAACCACCGTAATTTTCGGGGTCTACGGCATCCCGCACGCCTACCAGGCGCGAGCGCAGAACGCCGGCGGCCAGGTTGCGCAGAAGACCGCCCGTGACCGCGTCCTTCACCATAAGCAGAATCTCACGCGCCACGCCCTCGGCCGTCTTTAGCACGACGTTCCCCGTAAAGCCGTCGGTAACGAGCACATCCGCCACACCACGCCCGATGTCCCTTCCCTCCACGTTCCCCACGAACCGAACGTCGGAATCGTCTATGAGCCGGTACGCTTCTTTGGTGAGGTCATCCCCTTTGCTGGGCTCCTCGCCAACGTTGACGAGCCCGACACGCGCCTGCTCTTCCAACCCGAAGTACCGTTTCGCGAACACGCTCCCCAGAATAGCGAAATTCAAGAGGTCGTGCGGCCGGCAGGAGATCGTAGCCCCCGCGTCGAGCAGCATCACGGGCGAAGGAAAGGGAAGCATGGTGGCTATGGCTGGCCGGCGGCACCCTTCGAGGCGCCCCATCCGGAGCAGCGCCGCCGCAACCGTCGCCCCGGTGTTGCCGGCGGAGAATAGCGCGTCGGCCTCCCCATCGCGTACCATACGCGCCGCCACGGCGACGCTCGCATCAGGGTTGGCCCGCAGCGTGACCGAGGGCTCCTCTTCCATGCCCACGGCGTCTCCGGAGGACCGCTGGGAAATGTTGCTTCCAGGGTCCTTGCCGAGCTCGGCGTTTACGACCTCCGGCCTCCCAACCAGGATGAACTGGTCTCGAGGCGAGCCTGCCGCGGCGGCGATGGTGCCGGCGACGATCTCGCCAGGGGCGTTATCGCCGCCGAGGGCGTCTACCGCGATGCGCACTTGCGAGCCCCGGTGGGAACCCGCCTAGACGTCTTCTACGGCGACCGCGGTACGGCCCTTGTAGTAGCCGCACTCGCGGCAGACCCTGTGGGGCACGTGCGGCTCGCCGCAGTTTGGGCAGGCCACGAGGCCGGGGCTCGCGAGAGCGTGATGCGCCCTGCGCTGGTTTCTACGAGCCCGCGACGTCTTCTTCTTTGGAACGGCCATCAGATTACCTCCTGGTTGCTACTTGCTTACGGTCTAGAACCCCGAGACGTTCAGGTCGTCGAGGCCCCGCCAACGCGGGTCCACCTCGTCGCCGGTGTCCTCGGCCTCCACGGGTTCGGAGCCTGGCGCGAACACCTGCATCGGAACCTCTGTGGGAAGTGCGCGCTCGGTGTAGCGCGCCAGGTCGAGCTTCCAATCCTCTACGGAGAGCTCGGGATCGTCCCCTCCCGACAATAGCTCCGAATCACCAAACTCCAG
>DASUPX010000193.1:0-2434 GCA_036280905.1 Rubrobacter sp.
AGCTGAAGGCTAAATGTCACCTCGTGGCGCGCAGCACGAGGACGGCCAGGTCATCGCGCGGGTAGCCATCCTGGAAATCGAGTACGACGTTCTTGATCCGGGCGGCGATAGCCGCGGCGTCGAGGCAGGAGCAGGAGCGGAGCAGGCGGCGCAGCCGCTCTTCGCCGAAGAATTCGCCGTCAGGGGCGCGTGCCTCCGTAACGCCGTCAGTGTAGAAGACGAGGACCTCGCCCGACATCAAGCGAAGCGAATCGTCACTGAGCTCGGCGTCGTCGAACACGCCGAGCACCCTGCCAGGGGGACCGACTTCCTCCACCGTTCCGTCCGTGTGCAACAGCAACGGCGCCGGATGGCCGGCGCGCGAGACGTCGATGCAGACGCCGGGGGAACCGTCGTTGGGTTCGAGCCGGATGCAGGCGGCTGTGCAGAACCGCTCCCCGGTTAGTTGGCGGAGCATCGCCTCGTTCAGCCCGGCGAGCACTTCGGAGGGCCTATCATCCTTCATGGTAACGGCCCGTATCGTGTAGCGGGCCAGGGCCGTCACCGAGGCCGCCTCCGCGCCCTTCCCACGCACGTCCCCGATGGCGCAGATCCAACCGTCTTCCACCGTGTTTATCAGGTCGTAGAAATCCCCGCCCACCTCGTTGGCCTCGCCCACGGGCAGGTACTCCGCGCCGACCTCGACGCCAGGGATCTCGGGCAGCATCGGCGGCAGAAGGCTCCTCTGAAGGATGCTGGCGATCTCGCTGCGGTCCCTGTAGAGGCGGGCGTTGTCCGCGGCCAGGGCGCAACGATAGGCGAGATCCTCGGCCAGCGCCAGGTCCTCTTCGTTGTAGCGCCTCTCCGGCCGGGATGAGACGAGCGTGATGGCGCCTATGGTCCTCCCCCGAGCCAGCAGCGGCACGCACATCAGCGAGCGGGGCTCCAGCTGAACCAGCACGTCGAGGGACTTGCCGATACCAAGCTCCCGTTCGTAGGAGGCGGCGTCGTGGAGTTCGGGGATCACGACGGGTTCGCCCGTCCTCAGCACCTGCGACGTGCTGCCAGGATCATCTCCCCTGAAGCGCCTGTGCTCCCTGAGCATCTTCACGAGATGCTGCTTGCCGGGGTCCGCGTGCGCGGCGGCGACCTGGCTGACCGTCCCGTCCTCCTCCACGGCGTCGAGCAGGCACCAGTCCGCGAGCTCTGGCACAAGCAGGCGTGCGATCCTCTTTAGTGTCTCGATATAGTCGAGCGAGGCCGAGAGCGCGGGACCGGCGGCGGCGAGGAGGGCCACCCGACGGCGCGCCTCGACCGCCTCGGCCCGCGCGAGCTGTTCCTTGACAAGCAGCAGGTCGCGCTCCTCCTGAGCCTTCTTGCGCTCGCTGATGTCCTCCACCACCGCGATAAAGTAGACAGGCTCGCCAGAGTAGTTCCTCACCAGCGAGACCGTCAGGTTCACCCAGACGAGGGAGCCGTCCCTCCTCATGTACCGTTTCTCTATGGTGTAGGTCCTCGACTCGTCTGCCAGCAGGCGCCTCATGTGGACGAGGTCCCCCTCCAGATCTTCGGGGTGGGTAATATCCTGGAAAGTGGTCCGCAAGAGTTCCTCGGGCTCGTAGCCGACGATCTCGGCCAGCCTCTGGTTGACGCGGAGCCAGCGGCCGTCGACGCCGACCTGCGCGGCCCCGATGGCGGCGTGCTCGAAGGTGGCCCTGAAGCGTTCCTCGCTCTCGCGCAGGATTTCCTCGATCCTGCGCCGCTCCGTGATGTCGTTCTGGACGCCGACGAAGTTGGTGAGACGTCCTTCTTCGTCGTGAACGGGAGAGACGTAGAGCTCGTTCCAGAACGGCGTCCCGTCCTTGCGGAAGTTCTTGAGCACGACCCTGCACTCGCGCTCCTCGCTCAAGGCAGACCGCAGTTCGTCCAGCGCAGGCTGGTCGCGGTCCTCGCCCTGCAAGAAACGACAGTTGTGCCCCACGACCTCTTCCGCCTCGTAGCCCGAGATCTTCTCGAAGGCAGGGTTGACGTAGACGATGGGGCCGTCAGGAGCCCTGGGGTCAGTGATGACGATGCCGTTGGAGCTGGCCGCGACGGCCCGGTCGAGCAGGCGCCGCATCTCCTCCGAGGCGAGACGCCCCGGGTCTCTATCGTACGCAGCACCTGAAGAACGCGTCTTCAACACCCGTATTCTACAGCCTTACGAGCCTCCGGGTTACGCCTTCTCTTCCGCGGATGCCGACGTTAAAGGTTTGCCTCTTCGGGGTATGTACAGCGAGGAGAATACACGCAATCCACGAGAGGAGAGCGCAAGATGGCTTACGAGTTGCCACAACTGCCCTACGGCTACGACGCACTGGAACCCACCATCGATGAACAGACCATGCACCTCCACCACGAAAAACACCACAACACCTACGTCACCAACCTAAACTCCGCACTCGAAAAGCACCCC
>DASUPX010000194.1:0-6214 GCA_036280905.1 Rubrobacter sp.
AGCCGGGGCCGAACCCCTCGGCTAGCAGGTCGTAGGCCTTTCTCGAATCGAAGGAGGTCGGCTTGTTACCGTCGTCGGAGAAGCCGAGGCGCATGTCGAGTACGGGGGCGGTCAGCGCCAGCAAGAGCAGCGTCGCACCTATGGCGTAGGGCCACGGGTGGCGCTGGATGAGGCGGCTCAAGCGATAGCTCGCGGTTCGCTCCCTTTCGTCCCGGGTTGCCACGGCGCCCGTGGCCCTGAGGCCCGGTATGCGCCAGCGGTCCACACGGTGCCCTACGAGGCCAAGTAGCGCAGGCAGGAGCGAGATCGCCACGAGCACGGCGAGGGCGACCACCATAGCCGCCGCGACCCCGAGGGCCGAGATGAACGGTATGCCTATAGTCAGGAGCCCGAGGAGTGCTATGACCACTACGATGCCGGCGGAGACCACCGCGCGTCCCGCCGTGTCTACGGCCCCCACAACGGCCTTCTCGACACCGAAGCCGGCAGAGAGGCCCTCCCGAAAGCGCGTTACGACGAAGAGCGCGTAGTCGATTCCGACGCCCAGCCCGACCATCGAGGCGAAGGCAGGGGTGAAGGTGGTCATATCCATGACGCTCGCGGCGAGCGAGATCAGGAGGAAACCCGAGCCGAGGCCGACCAGGGCCGTGACGATGGGTAGCCCCATCGCCACCACCGAACCGAAGGCGACGAGCAGTATCACAACAGCGGCGACGATGCCTATTATCTCCGACTCACCGGGGGGCGAGACCTCGCTCGACGACACCACCTGACCGCCGGCCTCCACGCGTAGCCCGCCGCCGTCGGCATCATCGGCGAGATCGAGCAGTTTCTCCACGCTCTTCTCGCCCACCTCCGGCCCTTGCTTGCCGTACTGGACGTTGGCGTAAGCTATCTTCCCATCTTCGGAGATCGCCCCCGGTATCACGAAAGGCGACGCCACCTCCGTTACCTCCGGCAGGTCCCGGGCTCTCGAGACGGCGTCTTCCACACGGTCCCTGACCTCCGGATCCCGGATTCCTCTATTCGCTTTGAACGCGAGGGTCGCCGAGTCGCCCGCCTGGTCGGGAAAGTGGTCCTCAAGCAGATCCACGGCGTCCTGCGACTCGGAACCAGGTATCTCGAAGGAGTCGACGAAGCGGCCTCCGAAGGCGACCGAGAAGGCCGCGAGGGTGGCGATCGCCACCGCCCAGGCGACGAGCACGGCCCAGCGGTGGCGAAACGCGAACCGGGCCCACCTGCGGAGGGCCCCGGCTGGTTCACTTCTCTTCGGGTTTCTATTCACCGTACGAGATTACCCGGTGCGTAGGGGTCCTGGCGTAACCGAGGTCACGTCAGGGTGCTGCTCCCTTCGTCCACTGGCCGCATCGCGCAGTACGAAAGTGGGCAACAGGAGAAGGTCGAGGAGCGTAGGAACCGCAGGGTTAGAATCTGCGGGGTGGCACGACTTTACAGGCGATCTCTCGAAGGAGCTCTGCAGTATGAGTTTCGGTCTCTCGGTATTAGATGTCTCGCCGGTCAGCTCTGGCTCGGACGGGGCCAGGGCGCTTCGAAACACGCTCGAGGTGGCCCGGCTAGCAGACGAGCTCGGCTACGAACGGTACTGGCTGGCCGAACATCACAACCTGCCCACCATCGCAAGCTCGTCCCCGGAGATCATGATCGGGCACGTGGCGAACGTGACCGAAAGGATCCGTGTCGGCGCGGGCGGGATCATGCTCCCCAACCACGCCCCGCTCCAGGTGGCCGAAGCCTTTCGCGTTCTGGAGGCCCTGCATCCGGGGCGCATCGACCTTGGCATAGGGCGGGCACCTGGCACGGACCCCGTGACGGCCATGGCCCTGCGCCGCTCTGACGAGGGGCCCGGGGCGAACGATTTTCCGGAGCGGTTCGGTGAACTCCTCGCCTTCTCCGGCGACGGGTTCCCGGAGGATCACCCGTTCCGGTCCGTGGTCGCCATGCCCAACGACATAGAGTTGCCGCCGATCTGGCTCCTCGGTTCAAGCGGGTACTCGGCCACTGCGGCAGGAAAGATGGGCCTCGGATACGCTTTCGCCGCGCATTTCAGCCCCTCAGACCCCGCCCCCGCCATGCACGCCTACCGAGAGAACTTCGAGCCCTCGAAGGGCTTTGCGCGTCCTTCGGCCGTACTCGCGGTTGCCGTCGTTTGCGGGGAGACAGAAGATCATGCGCGGAGGTTGGCCTCCTCCATGGAGCTGGCCTGGGTCCGCATGCGTAGCGGGAGACCCGGGCCGCTGCCGAGCCCCGAAGAGGCGATGGGCACTTCCTACACGCCGGGCGAACGCCGGCTGGCCGATGCGTACCGCTCGATGCAGATAGCAGGGGATCCCGCCAGCGTACGGGCGCAGATCGAGGGTCTGGCCGAGCGTACGCAGGCAGACGAGGTCATGGTCACCACCAACGTCTACGACCACGCCGAGCGGCTCGGGTCCTACGAGAGGCTCGCCGCGGCATTCGAGATGGCGGCACCCGCCAGGTAGGCCGCCCCGTAAACTATCCGGAAGCGAGGAGACGGCATGGCAGACGAGAACCCGCAGCAAGGTGGTCTCAAGGGATCGTCCGGCACCCGGGAGGTCTACCCCGACGGTTCGGTCCTCGGAGGGGAGATCGGGCTCTGGAGTTCGGACCTGAACGCGTTACCCGCCGCCGGGGCGCAAGAGGCCGCGGCGGAGATAGAAGAGCTTGGATACGCGGCGCTGTGGTTCGGCGAGACCCTCGGAAGAGAGGCCTTCACCAACGCCTCGATGCTCCTCTCCGCGACGAGCCGCCTCGTGGTGGCGACCGGCATAGCCAACATCTTCGTCCGCGATGCGTGGGCCACGAACGCCGCGGCAAGGACGATCGCGGGGGCGCACCCTGGCCGGTTCGTTCTGGGGCTGGGCGTCAGCCACAAGCCCATGGTCCAGATGCGCGGCCACGACTACCGCTCACCGCTGTCCACCATGCGCGCCTACCTGGAGGACATGAGCGAAGCCCAGTTCACGGCCGCGCAGCCCGATCAGGAACCGCCCTGCCTGCTCGCGGCCCTCGGACCCAGGATGCTGGAGCTCTCCAGAGACCTCGCCGACGGCGCGCATCCTTACCTGGTGACCCCACAGCACACGGCGGAGGCACGCGAGATCCTCGGAGAGGGTCCACTGCTCGCCGTGGAGCAGGCGGTGGCCCCGACGGAAGACCGCGAGGAAGCACTGCGGTTGGCCCGCTCCCACCTGAGCCGCTACCTCCAGATGCCGAACTACCGCAAGAGCTGGCTTCGCCAGGGTTTCCGGGAGGAGGACCTCTCGGGGGAAGGCAGCGAGGGGCTCGCCACGGGGCTCGTGGCCTGGGGCTCAGAAGACGAAATACTCGGGCGGGTGCGCGAGCATCTCTCGGCGGGTGCTGATCAGGTTTGCGTACAGGTGCTGACCGACGGTGTGGAAGACCTCAGGGGACGGTGGCGCTCCCTCGCCCCCGTACTACTCGGGTAGGCGCCGGCAGAGGTCGTACGCCACGCAACCTATTTCGTTCTGCCTCTCAGCCTCCCGCGTTCATCTCTACCGCGGGCGTCTCGATGCCCAAGAAGCCGGGGCTACCACTGGCGTGCCCGGCTCGCAGCTCCTCTTGATCCGGGGCCCGGTGCCTCTCGGAGATAGATACCATCGAAAAACCCTCTACGGTGCCTTCCTCCGAACTCCGGCTGAACGACGGCATACGAAGTTCGTCGGGTCAGCGTCCACCCTTCACCGACCTCAGGCGAGCAGAGAAGATGCTGGCGGAGCCCGCGGTTTGCCGATCTACGCCGAATTTCTTCGTTGCAAGATGTCGAGAATTCGTTGCTTGCTCCGACCTACCCTCGAGGATCGCGCCTCGCGGGTGGGCGAGGTAGAACACAATCCCGTTTCCGCGACCCGTACGGATCGCGGACGACACGAGGGCAGGGCAGACTAGCCCGACACGCCGCACCAGTCGACGAGCAGGCAGGCGATGGTCTCTGTCGCCGTCAGCAAGTCGGTTATGGAGATGTGTTCGTCGGGACAGTGGGCCCAGCCGATATCCCCAGCCCCGTACATCACGCACGGCATTCCTGCGAAGCGCACGAAGAAACGCATGTCCGCGCCGTAGGCCGACCCTTCTACGCCCGGCCTCTTGCCCGTGACGCGCTCGTGGGCGTGGGAGACGGCCTGGCAGATAGGCGCGTCGACCGGGACCTCGACGGGTACGCTCTGGCCACCAGGCCACTCGATCTCGGGCGGGTGCTCCCGTAGCCAGGGGTCCTTTTCGGCCGCTTCCATGATGCGGTCTGCGACCATGGATTTCGAGTCATCGAGCTCCTCGCCGGGGATCAGGCCGACCCGACCTTCAGCGAAGAGCGTCTCGGGGACGGTGATCGACCACTCGCCCGCGCGCACCACGCCGAGGTTGATGGCGGCCCTGTCCGGGACGCCGTCGTAGAGTGGATGGCGGAGCTTGGCCTCGCGCTCCCGCTCTAGCTCCCCGAGCGCCTCGAAGATCGGCAAGAACTTCTCGAACGCCGAGACCCCGCGGTGGCGCGCCGAGGCGTGGACCGCCCTGCCCCTCACCGTGATACGGAAGACGAGCGAGCCGGCCTGCGCCGGTACGAGCCGCAGTCGCGTTGGCTCCGTAACCACGGCGGCGTCGGCCCGGTAGCCCGCGAGCACGGTCGCGAGGGCGCCGACGCCTGTGTCCTCCTCCCCGACCGTCGTCGCCACGGTAACGTCGCCCCGCAGGTCCAGCCCGAGAACATCGAGGGCCTCCAGGGCCGAGATCACGGTCGCGATGCCGCCCTTCATGTCGCAGGCGCCACGCCCGTAAAGCAGGTCACCGACCACCTCACCCGAGAACGGCGGGTAGGTCCACATGGCTGGGTCCCCGGGGCCCACCGTGTCCACGTGACCGTTCAAGAGGAGCGAGCGCCCGCCCCCGCTGCCGGCCCTGACGCCAACGATGTTGGGCCTGCCCTCTGGCTTGCTCTCCCAGCCGACGTGCTCCGCGTAGGGCGCGACCTGCGCCGTGGTGGCCTCGCAGCGCTCGACCGCGAGCCCGCAGCCCAGGAGGGCATCCTCGACGACCTCCTGAACAGCGACTTCGCCGCCGCTGGGCGAGGCGACGCGCACCAGCCTCTGCAGCAGGCCCACCGACTCCTCGCGGCGCGCCCTGACGGCGTGCCCGATCCTCTCGAAAATTTCCGCTTTGTGTTCGATCTCCACCCGCTTCTCCTATCAAAACCCGCACTCACAGGAACAAACGACGCATTATGGAGGCCCTCAGCCTCCGGTCAAGTCTTCTGGCCGCGGCCTCCGCCCTGCCGTGTTGACCCGGTTGGGCCGGTCGTTTAGCATCGAAGTCGTTCTCGGTGTCGACGCGGCTCTGCCGTGAAAGGTGGTCGCTCGCATGGACGTGATGGATGGTCTCGGGAAGCGCGGAGACAGGACGAAGCTTGCCGGTGTTGATAACCTGATGCTCCACTTCACGCCTTACGCTGAGGATTGGTCGAAGCTACCGGTCATCGTTTCCGGGGACGGCTCTTACGTAACCGACGACAAGGGTAGGACCTACATAGACGGTTTGGCCGGCCTCTACACCACGCAGGTTGGCCACGGCAGGACGGAGCTTGCGGACGCGGCCCACAAGCAGATGAAGGAGCTAGGCTTCTTCCCAAACTGGAGCTTCCAGCACCCGAGAAGCCTGGAGCTTGCGGCCAAGATCGCCGAGATCGCCCCTGGGGACCTCAACTCCACCTTCTTCGTCTCTTCGGGCTCCGAGGCCGTCGAGACGGCGATGAAGCTTGCGCGGCAGTACCACGGGGTGAACGGAGAGCCCGACCGGCGCAAATTCGTGTCGCGTAACGTCGCCTACCACGGCACCACGATGGGCGCCCTCTCGCTGACCGGTATACCCGCCTTTAAAGAGCCCTTCGAGCCGCTGCCGAAGGGTTTCCTGCACGTCGCGAACACGAGGCAGGACCCCGAGGGGGCCGCCGACGCCATCGAGGAAGCCATCCAGGTTGCCGGCCCCGAGACGGTGGCGGCCGTCTTTCTGGAGCCCGTGCAGAACGGCGGAGGCTGCCTGGTTCCGCCGCCCGACTACTGGAAGAGGGTGCGTGAGATCTGCGACAAGCATGGCGTCCTGCTCGTCTCCGACGCCGTGATCTGCGCTTTCGGCAGGCTGGGCGAGTGGTTCGGCATCGAGCGCT
>DASUPX010000195.1:0-11857 GCA_036280905.1 Rubrobacter sp.
GGACCCGGACCGCGTCCGGGTCGTGGTCCAGAAGGCGCCGGAGCACCTGGCCGAGGAATACCGCGACGGCGCTCTTCCCGCGAAGTTGCAGAACGGCCTGACGGAGTTCCTGCGCCTGTACGGGCACCGCGGGGTGGCGGAGATCGACCTCGGCCTACCGCGTTGGTCCGAAGACCCGACGTACATCATGGGCGTGCTGGCGAATTATCTGCGCCTGGAAGATCCCCGGTCGGCCCCCGACGTACAGTTTGGACGGGCGACGCGCGAGGCCGAACAGATGGTCGCTGAGCTGGGCCGCCGCGCGAGCAGGAAGGGCCGCCTGCGCGGGGCGCTCGTCCCGTTCCTGCTCCGACGGGCCAGGGAGCTTTCCGGGCTGCGGGAGACGCCCAAGTTCTCCATCGTCTTGCTCATGGCGAGGGTCAGGGACCTGCTGTGGCCCGTCGGCGAAGAGCTGGCGCGGGCCGGACGCCTGGAGACGGCCGGGGACGTCTTCTTCGTCAGCGTGCCCGAGGTGTGGGCGGCCCTGGCCGGCGAGGACCTCCGAGCCACCGTCAGCAAGCGTCGCGCGATCTACGAGCAGGAATCGAGGCGCAAACGCGTGCCGCGCCTCCTACTCTCCGACGGCACCGCGCCGACCGCGGAGCATCCCGCGGCGGCCGGGTCTGACGATGGCCTGCGCGGCACGCCGGCCTCGGGTGGTGTGGCGAGCGGGAAGGCGCGCGTAGTTCTCGATCCCGGCAACGCCCACCTGGAGCCGGGTGAGATCCTGGTCGCGCCGTCCACGGACCCAGGTTGGACTCCCCTCTTCCTCACGGCGGGTGGCCTCGTCATGGAGATGGGTGGCCCCATGTCTCACGGCGCAATCGTGGCCCGCGAGTACGGCATTCCGGCGGTGGTCGGCGTGCCCGACGCCACAGAACGTCTTGAGACGGGACAGGAGATCACCGTCGACGGCTCGGAGGGAGTAGTGGTTTACGGTGGTGATTCAGAGGACGGCTAGGGAGTAGCGCGGGTCTTCGTGCAGCTTCCAGTACGCCTCGCGCAGGCGGAGGGTTATGGGTCCCGGCTCGCCTGTGCCTATCTTCTGCCCGTCCACCGTGGTTACCGGCATGATCCCGCCTGCGGTGCTGGAGAGAAATGCTTCGTCGGCGCGCCGGAGTGAGGTGGCCGGGACGGGGCGTTCTTCGATGGGGATGACGTGGTCGTTCGCGAGCTCGATCACGGTCCTGCGGGTTATGCCCTGGAGGACACCGCTGTCGGGGGTGGAGATGGATCCGTCGTGCACGGCGAACACGTTGAAGCCCGGTCCCTCCACTACGTTGTCTTCGGCATCGGTCAGGATCACGGTCTCTCCGCCGCGCTCGTAGGCCTCGAGGAGACCGACCTCCAGGTCGAGCCAGTGGTAGTTCTTGACCGTGGGGTCGACCGACGACGGCGCTATGCGCTCCCTGCCGGAGATCACGGCGTGTAGCCCGCGCTCCTGCTTGCCGGGATCGGCGATCCAGACGAAGGGGACAACGAAGGCGTAGAAGCGGTTCTCGCAATCGCGCGGGTCGCGCGAGCCCGGCTTCGGGATCCCTCGGGTGCAGATGATCTCCGCGTAGGCCTCGCGCAGGCCGCTCAGCCGGACGCACTCGACGAGGATATCCCTGATGTCGTCTCTCGCAAGGGGAAGGCTCAGGCGCAGGCTCTCCATCGAGCGCTCGAAGCGGTCCAGGTGATCCTCGAGACGAAAGAAGCTTCCACGCCAGACGTGGGCCACGTCGTAGGTCGCGTCCGAGCGCAGGAAACCCCAGTCCAGGATAGGAACCCGCGCCTCGGCAATCGGCACGAACCGCCCATCCACGAAGGCCGCGCCGTCCGCATACGCTTCGCGATCCTGCGCCCTCACGTTCCACCCTGCGATCTCTCTACCCATCTCTACCTCACTCTCCAGGACGCCACACGCGACCTTTTCCCTTGTTCGTCAGGGAGGTGGAACAAGTAAGGGCAACCTTTGATCCGCTACCCAGCGGATCAACCAGTATCGGCGGCAACGCCGGAAAGCAGAGGACGGACGACTTTGGGGTTGATCTGCTCCGGGCGCTTGAAACGGATGCAACCTTTACCCACGGAGAGCCCGTCCAGGAGCTCTGCGTTGGCTCTCGTCACGCCCTCCCGCATCACGTACAAGGAGATGTAGTTCTTCTGGCTGGCGAAAGCGACCTCGACGGCGCTACCGTCCCGCGAGTAGGACGGCATCCCGTACTGTATCCGTTCCTCGTATCCGGCCAACTCCTCGAGGCACAGCGCTCGCAAGTTTTCGAGCGCCGGGCGCCGCTCGTCGGGAACATCCGCGAGGTACTCCTCGACCGTCGTGGCTTCGCTCTTCATGGCGACGTGGCCTCCGTTCCTCTCGCTGGCTGGTCTTCGGGCCAGCCGTTCCAGACACATTCTACGGGTCGAGAGCAGCGCGGCACCGTTCGATTCGATGCGCGTCCCGGTTACAAAGAAAGGAAGCCTTCGAAAGTCAGCCCGATATCCTGTTTACGCGCCCTTCGTGTGAATGCTTTTATTTGCGGTGCAAAGGGGTAAACGGTAAGCTAGGGCCACGCGGAGGAATGGCGCTCTTTGCGTGAGACTAAACCACGAATTTCTCGGCGTCCTGCGAAACTAGGAGAACGGGGTATATGTACAGAGAGATCTACGTCCCGGTCGACAACTCGGACTACTCCAATCAGGCGTGCGTCATCGGGGTCGACGTGGCACGGCAGTTTGGGGGCAGGGTCGCGGGTTGCCACGCCTACGCCGCCAAGATGCACGACGTCCGCTTCCGCCAGATGGAGAGCGGGCTCCCCGAGGAGTTCCGCGACGAAGACGAGATGAAGCGGCAGCGCAAGATCCACGACCAGCTCATCACAAAGGGTCTGGAGATCATCACCGACTCCTACATAGACGTGCTCGAACCCCTCTGCGAGAAGTACGACGTCGAGCTGGTGCGCCGTTCCCTGGAAGGCAAGAACTTCAAGGTCATAGTCGAGGACGTGAACGCCAACGACTTCGACCTCGTCGTGATAGGCGCCATGGGCATGGCCGCCGTCAAGGACACGGTTCTGGGAACCGTGACAGAGCGGGTCGTCCGGCGGCTGGAGAAGGCCGACACCCTGATCGTGAAGGACCTCGACCGTTCGCCGTTCGAGCACATCGTGGTGGCGGTCGACGGGTCTGCCAAGTCGCTCGGCGGCTTGAAGCGGGCGATCGAGCTGGCCAGCGAGTTCGGCGGAACGGTGGAGGCCATCTCGGTCTTCGACCCCTACTTCCACTACGCGATGTTCCACTCCATAGCAGGCGTTCTCTCCAGCAAGGCCCAGAAAGTGTTCCGTTTCAAGGAGCAGGAGAAGCTGCACGAGGAGATCATCGACTCGGGGCTAGCCAAGATCTACACGGCCCACCTGGAGATAGCGAAGAAGATCGCCGAGGACGAGGGCGTTGAGCTCAAGACCACGCTCCTTGCCGGCAAGCCGTTCGAGCAGACGATGAAGTACGTGAACGAGGTCAACCCGACCATGGTCGTCATGGGCCGCATCGGCTACCACTCAGACGATGAGATGGACATCGGTGGCAACACCGAGAACATGATGCGCTACCTGCCCACGAACGTGCTCGTCACGAACTACGAGTACCAGGCCCCGGACCTGTACACGGCCGAAGAGCACATGACGTGGACCAAGGAGGCGCTGGAGCGCCTAGACCGAATCCCAGGCTTCGTGGTCGGGATGGCCACGGGCGCCATCATCCGTTACGCCATCGAGAAGGGCTACACGGTAATAACCACGGGCGTTATAGACGAGGTGATCAAGAGCATCCTCCCGCCCGGCGCCATGGAGTCCATGCGGGCCATCGGAGACCAGATGCGCGAGGCCGAGGCCATGGGCGAGGAGAAGCCTATCGACTCCCTGTTCAAGGACTTCGACGAGCGTACCGCCGACAAGGCAAACGGCATGAACGGCAACGGCATGAACGGCAACGGCGCGAACGGTAACGGCAGCGAAGCTAACGGCCACAAGAACGGCTCGGCCAACGGCGCCAACGGCAACAGCAGCGACGTGGCCGCCAAGCAGGAGATCTTCGAGTCGGGCCGCGGCGGGTTCGGACAGAGCGAGGACCAGGGCGATATCGAGGGCGTCTCGGCCGAGGTTCGCGAGGAGATACACCGCGCCGCCCAGGGCCAGGACCGCTTCGAGTGCGACGTCTGCCGCTACGTGGCGAAGGGCAAGCCGGCCCGCTGCCCCGTCTGCGGCTCGGGTCCAACCCACTTCCAGGCGGTGGACGCGGAGATAGCGACCACGGCGGGCGATGAGAACCTGAACCTCTCCGAGGTCTACGACGGACGCGAGCTGCACTGGACCGAGGACGCGACAACCCTACTCGACTCGCTCGAGGAGTGGCAGGAGAAGCGCCGGGTCAAGGCGCGCGTCGAGAAGAGCGCGCTCAAGAAGGGCTACACCACGATCACCCGCGACTACGTGGCCCAGCAGTACCGCGAGGAGACCGGCCGCGAAGCCCCCGAGGTAAAGAGCGGCGGCTGTCCAGTGAGCCACGCCAAGGAACAGGTCCAGGAGGCGAGCGGCGCAACCTGCCCCATAGACCACAGCGCCTTCCAGAAGGCCGGCACGCAGGTCCCCGAGGGTGGCTCCAAGGAGTTCACCTGGACGGACGATGCCATCGAGAGGCTAGACCGGGCCCCCAAGGGCTTCATGCGCAACATCTCGCGCAACATGACCGAGAAGCTCGCCCGCGAGCGCGGCGTGACGCACATCGATCTCGCCCTCGTGGAAGACTCGCTCACCGGAGCGCGCACCACCATGGAGGACGTCATAACCGGCAAGGTCTCGATCGCCGACCTAGCCCGCGACTCGGGCGAGAAGATAGAGGCCGAGAATGGCGGGGCCCCGCATCCGCCCATGACCGTGACCATGGTCTGCACCACTTGTGGTGAGGAGATGGAGGGAGTTCAGCCGCCCGAGGAGTGCCCCGTGTGCGGCGCGCCTGGGGAGGACTTCGAGCAGAGGTAGGTTTGTAAGGCTACAGGCATCAGGGGATTCCCTGGCCTGAGGTTGCAGGAGGCCCCGGTACCGCTAGTCTGGTACCGGGGCCTCCTGGGTTTATGGTCTGGTCTCTGGCAGGTTTCGGATGATGATCGCGTCTGGGCCCGAGGAGATGACGTCCTCCGCCGGCACCTGCTCGCGTCCGGAGAGGTCCCGGATCACGCCGCGCTTGACCTCGTAGGCGCGCACGACGCCAGCGTCGTCGAGCAGAACATCTGCGGCCTCCCCGACTTTCTCGCCCCCTTCGGTCACGATGTTGGTGCCGGTGATATGGTGTTGCCGCCCGCGCAGGGCGTCTATCTCGGGGTCTTCCTTCGGGTTGTCGAGGGGCGCCCCGCCGGCCAGCATCACGACGTCGCCAACGTTGACGACGTACTCCCAGCGCACCGTCTTCGTGCCGCCGAAGAAACCGCCGCCGTCAACGACGAGGGCTACGACCCTCGTGGTCGCTTCGTCGAAGAGCAGGTTCTTCACCGTGCCCCGCTTCTCGCCGGTGTCCTGACCGAGAATGTCTCTTCCGAGAAGCTCGTTTACCTTGTGCATCGAATTCCTTCCTCTTCGTTTTGCGGTGCCCCAGTCGTACGTGTTGTCGTGGATGGCGTCAAGCCGCTCGCCTGGGGGGTCCACCCACCGGGGTCCCTTCTCGCTCCGCTCTCGCCCATGCGAACCACCTGTACAGCCTGTCTTCCCGCGTCCACCCAGGCACAGTATGACCGGGTTTCCGCTTGTTTGCCCGCCCGGCAGGCGTCCAGGCTCGGGACACGGGGAGTCTCCAGGCCCAGGGAGGTTCTGGTACCGCCGGTCCCGTAGCAGAGGGGGTTTCGTCGATGCTGAATCATCGGGCGAGCTTGTGCGTATAAGTGTTCCAACACCAGTGTCCGCTGCGGCGGCGGGAGGGAGAGCCTGGTTTGGGACGTCCTGGCAACGCAATACGTGGGAGGGCCGCCGGATGCTGATCCGGATACTGGCCGTGCTCGGGGTCGGGGTATGGTGCCTCTTTGTCATGCTCCTTTCGGTGGGGTTCGTGATCGACAGGGGGCTTGCCGACGTGGGCGTGGTGTGGTTGGCGGTCTTCGGTATCGGGGTCGTGGCCCCCGTGCTTCTCCTCAGGCAGGTAGGCCGCCTCATAGAGGCGCACGAAGCGTCCCGCCGTCCCGCTCCCGGCGCGAGAGAGCGAGAGAAAGAACTGCTCGAAACCTTGAGGGAGGGCGGTGAGATCACCCCAGCCACCGCCGCGATGCGAACCTCGCTGACCGTGGATGAGGCGTCGGAGATGCTGGAGGAGCTGGCCCGCAAGGGCCACCTGGAGAGGCAGGCGGAGGAAGGGGGCACGGCCTATTCCCTCGGCGAAAGCCGCAGGAAAGCTCTGCCAAATGGTGGTCCCGCACTCCCTCGGCCCGACACCAACCAGGCCACCACCCGGCTAGAAGATCCCCTGAGCCAGCGCGAGCTCGAGGTGCTCGACCTCCTCGCCATGGGCAAGACCAACTCGGAGGTTGCCAGGGACCTGTTCGTCTCCGTGGGCACCATCAAGAGCCACACGGGCAACATCTACCGCAAACTCGGTGCCAGGAACCGCACCGAAGCACTCGCGAGAGCGCGAGAGCTGGACCTGATCCGGTAGCTCCCGCTTGGCGGGAGAAAGCTTTCAACTATCAGCCGTCAGCTATCAGCTTTTTGTTTTGGCTGACGCCTTCATTCTAAATAAACCCGTATGAACCACCTGGATCCTTCTTTCGGACGATGCCTCTGCGACTGGTTTGCTCGTAGCTTCAGGGTGAAGCACTAGCGATCGGCGAGGAGGCGTTGCGAGGATGGTCCATACTGTGAAGACGCTGGATGATACGGCTCGGGCCGGAGTAGGCGAGAAGCCGTCGAGGAAGGTGGCGCGAGTCGGGGTATCCGTGGCGGCGAGGCTGGCTATGGTCTCGTATGCTTTTCTATCTTCGGTCCTCGCTTCGGGCGTGCTTTTACAGGTGTTCCTTGCGGGCATGGGGGCGTTCGGGGCGGACTGGTCTTTCCACGTGACCCTCGCACAGTTTCTTGGGATGGTGCCATTGCTGATGGTTCCCGTGGCCTTCCTCGGGCGATTGCCATGGGCGTTGAGGTTGCTGCCCCTTGGGGCCGTGGTGCTCATCGGCTCGCAATATGCGCTGGCACACGCCGCCGTACCCGTTGCGGCCCTGCACCCCGTGAACGGGTTCCTGATCCTGCTGACTAGCCTCTACATCGCCAGGCGGTCGTGGGGCCTCGCGCGACGGGAGGGGTGATCCGGCGTATGGAGATCTCCCGCCGCGAGTTCTTGAGGCTGGGCCTCGCTGGTGGCGTGGCGCTCACCTTCCCATTCGGTGCGGCCGCGTGCTCCGGCGAAGGCTCGACGGGAAAGCTACTGCCTAGCAGGGCGAAGCTACCCAGGCCTTTTCAGGTACCTCTACCGGTGCCGCCCGTGCTCCGGCCCGCACGCACAGAGGATGGCGTCGACTACTACGAGATGACCCAGAGGGTGGGCAAGGCGGAGATCCTGCCCGGCCTCAGGACGGAGGTGTGGGGCTACGAGGGGATCTTCCCCGGACCAACCATCGTGTCCCGCAGCGGACGCCGGATCATGGTGCGCCAGACCAACGACCTCCCCGTGCCCGTCTCGACCCACCTGCACGGGGGACGTACGCCCCCGGGGAGCGACGGCTACCCCACGGATCTCATCATGCCGAAAGGGGCAGGAGGACATGCGATGGAGGGCCACGGCTCGATGGGCATGGGCGAGTCCGGACATTTCAAGGACTACACCTACCCGCAACGGCAGCGGGCGGCTACGCTCTGGTACCACGACCACCGCATGGACTTCACAGGCCCTCAGGTGTGGCGCGGTCTGGCCGGCTTCCACCTCATCCACGACGATGAGGAGGAGGCTTTGCCCCTTCCCACGGGCGAGAGGGACGTCCCGCTCATGATCTGCGACCGTTCCTTCGACGCGGACGGCTCGTTCATGTACCCGTCTCTGGACCCTTCGCTTCAGGAGAGGCCTGGCGTCGAGGACGACTACATGGACGGGGTTCTGGGGGATACGATCCTGGTCAACGGCGCGCCGTGGCCGGTGATGGAGGTCTCCAGCACGAGGTACCGCTTTCGAATCCTGAACGCCTCGAACGCCCGCCGCTACGAGCTCGCCCTGCGGCCGGGCAAGACGCCCTTCGTCCAGGTCGGAAGCGACGGCGGTTTGCTGGGCGCCCCGGTCCGGCACCGCACGCTAACCGTCGCCCAGGCGGAGCGCTTTGACGTGATCATAGACTTCTCGAAGTACAATGTCGGCGACGAAATTACGCTAGAGAACCGCATGGGCCGGGAGAGAACCGCCGAGGTGATGCGCTTCCGCGTCGTCCGCGAAGAGCGCGACGAGACCACGGTTCCACGACGGCTCTCGGACATGACGGAGTTCGAGGGGCTCACGGAGTCTGGTGCCACGCGCACACGTGAGTTTCGCTTCACGCGGGTCGGCGACGAAGGTGGAACCATGTGGGGTATCAACGGGGAGCCGTTCGATCCGGAGCGCATGGACGCCCGCCCGGAGCTGGGTTCTACCGAGGTCTGGCATTTCGGTGCCGCTCCGGCTTCGCACCCGGTCCACCTCCACCTGGTCCACTTCAAGGTGCTCTCCCGCAACGGCGGGAAACCTCTGACCAGAGACTCGGGGTGGAAGGATACCGTGGATCTCACCTCCGGCGAGGAAGCCCGGGTTCTCGTTCGATTCGAAGGCTACAGAGGACGCTACGTGTTTCATTGCCACAACCTGGAGCACGAGGACATGATGATGATGGCCAACTTCGAGGTTGTTTGAGGCTTCAGGCATCAGGTTTCAGGGGGGGTGGCGCGGGTCTTTGTGGGAGTCCGGTCATCGTGCTGACCTACCCTGGTGTTTCGAATTGGGGCTGAATGTGGGGGCGTGCCGAAGCAGTAGAGGGGTCATGAAAAAGAGGTAGTGGATCGGTTTCGTGTGTAGGGATAATTGGCGCAGCTAGCAAGGTGACTAGAGGGTCGAGGGAGGGCATCATGCGGTTGCTGCTTACGTCTGCGGGAGTCAAGAACGCGAGCATTCATGAGGCGCTGGGCGAGATGCTGGCCAGGCCGATCGCCGAGGCACACGCCCTCTGCATCCCCACCGGCATGTACGGGCACCCCATGGTCGGTCCAGGCCCAGGAGTATGGCGGTTCATCAGCGGACAGGAACCCGAGACGCCTATGTGCGGGCTGGGGTGGCATTCCCTGGGCGTGCTGGAGCTGACCGCGCTGCCCAGCATCGACGAGGAACTCTGGGTTCCGAAGGTCAGGGAGGCGGACGTGCTGCTGGTGGCTGGTGGCGATGCTCTGTACCTGTGCCACTGGATGCGAGAGTCCGGCCTTGTGGACCTCTTGCCATCGCTGCACGAGACGGTCTGGGTAGGGCTGAGCGCCGGGAGCATGGTGATGACCCCCCGCATCGGGGAGGACTTCGTTGGCTGGAAGCCGCCCGCCGGCGGCGACGACACGCTTGGGCTGGTCGACTTCTCGATCTTCCCGCACCTGGACCATGAGATGCTGCCGGAAAATACTATGGCCGGCGCGGAGCGGTGGGCGGCCGATATCGGGGGGCCGGCGTACGCCATCGACGACGAGACCGCCATCAAGGTGGTCGACGGCTCGGCCGAGGTCGTCTCGGAAGGAAACTGGAGGTTGTTCAACCCCTGATCCTGGCACGGATCCCGCGATTACTCCGGCGAAACAGCCGCCACGTTACTGGATTCGCCGGAAGTGTCTCACCGATGTGCTAGAACGGATGGAGGTATACGATCTAGTAACACGGGAGCGAGCGGTGGCGAAGACCCACAAAGTTACCTTCAAGAAGAGCGGCCTCACGCTGGATATTGCCGAGGACGAGTACATCCTGGAAGAGGCGGAGGACGCCGGACTGCACCTTCCTTACGACTGCCGCAGCGGCACCTGCACCACGTGCATCCAGAGGTGCCTGGAAGGGGAGATAGACCAGGACATGGCCTTCGCCATCGGTGATGAGGAGCTGGATCAGGGCCTGCGCCTCATCTGCATCGGGAGCCCGCTATCAGACGTCGTGCTCGACGCCTGAAGGTCACCTGGATCGGTCCGGCACCGGCCTACTTCGGCGTCTAGCTTCCTAGCTCGCGCAGGTTCTCCCACAGGATGTAGATGCCTACGACCAGGACGGCCAGCACCACGACCGCCCAGAAGAAGTTGTTCAGGATTACCAGGGCGCCCACTATCGCCAGCGCTACATTGAGGCTCACCATGAACCTGGTCAGGCGTCTCCTGAAACCGGCCTCGATAAAGGCGAACGCGGCGATGGCGAAGACGAGAGCGCCGATAAGATGCTGCCTCTCGAACGCGATTATAAGGATGAGCGTCACCAGCACGAGCGCGATGCTGATCGAGGCCCAGAGTTGCGCCACCCTGCCGGCGTGGGTCTCGGACTCGGAGACGGGGCGTGCGGCGTGCGTGATGTGCGCGCTGGCGGGCGGGCGCTTCCCATCCCTGACGTTCTCGGCGTGCCTGGCAAGCGACGTATGGAGTATCTCGTCGTCCGAGAGCCTGGCGCGCAGGTCCTCCACTTCCCGGGACAGATCCGCGATTTGCCGCGTCTGTTTCTCGTGAAGCTTGCTGAGGTGGGACTGGTCGCGGGTTGCTTCGGCTTCCATACCGAGCGCCCTCAGCTCGTCGCTCTTCTCCCGGAGTTCGGTGCGGAGTAGATCCTGGCTCGATTCGAGCTCCGTCTGGCGTCCCTCGACGATCTCGAGTTCTTCCGCCCGCGTTGGCACCTTGTCGAGCCCGGCCCATCCAACGGGGTCGAACCACTCGCGGCTGACGGTCTTGTCGCGATTGTAGACCGGCCCGGCCGGGGCGTCCTCGCCCTCGAAGGGGTCCCTGGTGTAGAGGCCCCACAGTCCCCTGTAGTCCGAGATCCAGGGCGGTACCGGGTTCATGAGGCGGGGACGCTCCCACTCCCTGTCCTGTCCCGGCCCGACGGATAGCCCGTCCCCGCGCGCGTAGTCCACGAAGGGGATGGTGAACTGCTCGTAGGGCTTCTCCCTGTAGTCCCCGTCGGCGTACTGGCGCAACGTCACGTACCAGAAGCGGCGCAGGATCCTCCGCACCGCGGAGACGGGGCGCGGCAGGGGGAAGGCGAGCTCGGTCAGGTACTCACCCCGGAAGTAACGGGTGGCGTGCGAGCCGCAGCACACGTAGGCTACGGGATGTTCGCCTTCCTTCTCCAGCTCGGGATCGTCCCAGCGACGCCTCAGGTCGTCGCCGGTCTCCTCGTGCGCAGCGTAGGCCACCCACTCGGGTCGCACCTCGCCATCTTCTGACTCGGAGAGGTAGATGAAGATCTTCTCCCAGTCGGACTCGTGGTCGTTGGCGCCGAAGACGTTGCTCCTCCAGTCGTTGAACGCGTAGAAGAGCCAGTAGCGCAGCACGATCCAGCCGTCCTGCCTGACCACGTTCCCGTGGTAGGTAAAGCGTTCCCCCTTCTCCATGTAGCGGCCGTACAGAACCCTTCCCCCCTCCACGTCTCCCCCGGGGACCCGGCCCCTGGCCAGCAGGGTCAGGGAGAAGAGCGCGTCCGCGAGGCGCGAAAGGTAGCCGACCCGCGCGAGCCGGCCCCTCCCGGCGTGGAACGTCTCCTCCGGCCAGTCTGGGTCCGTGTGAGATCGCTTCGCCCGACGACGATTGCCGTCTTCTTTGGGGTCACGGATCTTGAGGTAATG
>DASUPX010000196.1:0-5993 GCA_036280905.1 Rubrobacter sp.
CGTTCGAGAGGTTCAGCGGGTTCGCCGTGGGGGGCACGTCTGCCAGATCGAGCTCCCGGATCTTCTCTATGCTGTCCAGGATCGCGTCGAGCTGGGTGCCCATCTTTCCTATCTCCCCATCCGTCAGGCCAAGCCGTGCAAGATTCGCCACGTGGCGCACCTGCTCTTCGGATATCATGTCTCGCTCCCGGTCTCTCGCTTGCAGGATCGGAACGTATCTTAGCGCAGCGTGTCTCCCGTTGACGCAACGGGGCGCCGCCCGCGCCGGAACACCACCGGGAATGACGGATGGATGAGGGCGGACACGCGGTCCGAACACGTTCACGTCGGAACCAACCCGGCACGATCCCGCACAACCTGTAGGGGCGGTTCGCGAACCGCCCTAAGACGATCCGCTCTAATCCCCCAGCCTCATCTGCGCCGCCGTGACCGTGTTATGGAGGAGCATCGCGCGGGTCATGGGGCCGACGCCACCCGGAACGGGAGAGATCCAGGCCGCCTTCGGCTCGACCTCGTCGAAGCACACGTCCCCGACGAGCCCACCTTCCTCCTTGCGGTGGATGCCGACATCCACGACGACCGCCCCCTCCTTTACGTGCTCGGCCCCGATCATCTCCCTGCGTCCCGCGGCGACGACGAGGATGTCGGCCCGCCGGGTGACCTCGGGAAGGTCCCGCGTGCGCGAGTGGCAGACCGTGACGGTGGCGTTCTCCCGCAGGAGTAGCTGCGCCAGGGGCTTGCCGACCAGATTCGAGCGTCCCACGACTACGGCGTCGCGGCCGGAGATCACTACATCGTTGCGCTTCAGGAGCTGGATGACGCCGTGCGGGGTGCAGGGCAGGAGGGAGGGCAGGCCAACGGCTAGCCTCCCCGCGCTCTCCGGGCTAAGGCCGTCCACGTCTCTCGCCGGGTCTATGGATGAGATCAGGGGCATGGCGTCGAGCCCCTCGGGCAGGGGGAGCTGGATAAAGAAGCCCGAGATCGCTTCGTCGCCGTTCAACGATGCCACCAGGGAGGCCAGGTCTTCCTGTTTCACGTCGGCAGGAAAGCGGTGAACCCGCGACTCTATGCCGACCTCCTGGCTGTCGCGCTCTTTGGAGGCGACGTAGGTGACGGAGGCGGGGTCCTCGCCGACGAGCACCACGTCGAGGCGCACGGGGACGCCCCTGCCCTTCAGCCGGGCGACCTCGGTGGCCACCTCGGCGCGGACCTCGGCGGCCGCGGCCTTACCATCAAGGATCTTCGCCATGAGCCTCCTAGAGGACCGAGAGGAGTACGGGGGCCACTTGCTTCTTGCGGCTCATCACGCCGGGAAGCTCGATGACGCCGTTCTGGGTGCTGGAATCGAAGGCCTGATGCACGGGGGAGCAGTCCCCGACGCAGAGAAGCTGGGTTCCGCCCTCCATGATGTCCGTGACCATGAGCGCGGAGAACAGGTAATCGTTCTCCTCCTTAAGGCCCTCCAGCGCCTCTAGCAGCTCGGCCTTTCGCTCGAGCAGGCCCGTGCCTACCGTCTCGACCTGGGAGACGCTCACCCTGTCGCCCGAGCTCGTCCCGTACTCCTTGGCGTCGCGGGTCACGATCTCTTCAGCCGAAAGCGAGGAGACATCGGAGGAGGCCTCGAACATCTCGGTCCCGAACTCCTCCGCATCCAGGTCGAGCATCTCCTCCAGGTATCCGGCGACCTTCCGGTCGCGGTCCGTGGTCGTCGGGGAGTTGAGGATCACGGTGTCCGAGAGAAGGGCCGCGAGCAGCATGATGGCGGTCGACCGTTCGGGGAAGAGGCCGCTCGCCCTGTAGCGCTCCACGATCAGGGTCGCCGTCGAGCCGACGGGGTCGAAGGTGGCCGGGATGGGAGAGGTTGTCTCGATGTCTCCCACGTGGTGGTGGTCCAGGATCTCAACGACATCGGCCTTCTCCACGCCCTTGACGCTCTGCCCGATCTCGCCGTGGTCGACGAGCAAGACGCGCCTCGGTTTGGGGTTCAGGAGGTTCGTTCTCGTCACGACGCCGAGCGGAATCTTCCCCTCGTCCACGGCGATGGCGGCCCTGTAGTGAACCTCCATGACCTGCTCGGTTATATCGGATACGAGGTCGTCTGGCCTGAAGGTCAGGGGGTTCTCGGTCATTACCTCCCAGCAGGGCACGGAGAGCTGTATCAGGCGGCTCGTCACGTACGAGTCGATAGGAGAGATCACGACGGCAGTGCCCTGCTCCCTGGCAAGCTCCAGCACCTCATCGTCGGGGCGGACCCCGTTGGAGACGACCAGTATCCCGGCACCAAGCTCTATTGCCCTCCTCTGGCCTCGTGGGCGATCTCCTATCACCACGACATCGCCCGGGTTCATGGACTTGCCCATCGAGTCCACGCTCATCGAGATAACCCACAGTTGGCCCGAGAACTCGCTGTCTTCGTCGCCGACCAGAAGCTCACCCTCCAGCACCTCTACTATCGCCCCGACCGAGACCGGGCTGTCGGCGAAGGTGGAGGCCCCCCGCGACTCGCGCACGTACATACGAGCCAGGTTCCGCTCCGTGATGATCCCCGTGAGCGAGCCGTCGTCCTCGACTATCGGGAGCTGGCTTATGTTCCGCCGGGCCATCGTCAGGCCGACTCGGCTCAAGGGGTCGTTCTTGTGGGCGACGGCCACATCGTCGGACATTACGTCCTTGACCCGTAGCATCACGTGCCTGATCAGGCGCGGCTCCTCGGCCCCGCTCTTTTCCAGGGCCCACGCCGTCTGGGCGTTAACGTCGCCGAGCCGGACGGCCTCGTAGTAGTTGTCCGGGTCGACGAGGTTCTTGTACTCGGCGTATCCGATGGCCGAGGCGATCGTGTCCGTATCCGGGTTCTTGTGGCCCGTTACGTAAACGTGCGGCATACCACTCCTTTTCCCTCATCCGAACGCGGTTCCAGTGGCCGGGCTTGGGCCTCGATCGTCGCCCTTCCGCAGGAACCGAATCGCTGATTCTGCTCCGCAAAGCGTATCAGATACCGTGCCAGACGCGGCGCGCGACCTTTCCCGACAGAGCCCGTGCGATCCCCGGCGTCATGCTCCTTCGGGGACACGCTCGTCCCGGATCGCCACGCAGACCATAATCAGGGTCGCGGCGGAGAGGAGCACCAGCGCCGAAGTGGCGAGGGACAGAGGCAGGAGCGCGGCGAGCGCGCAGACGGCGATCAGCCTCGAGCGCGGCAGGTGGCCACCGAGCACCCACTCGAACAGCGCGTTGCCGAGCAGATAGAGTGCGAAACCGCCCAGGATCAGGGCCGTCGTCCCAACCGTTACCCTGCCTGTCGGGTGTGCCATGGTCAGACCGTCTGCGGCGGCGGCCACGATGATGCCAGCCACCATCGGGACGTGGCAGTAATTGTAGGCGGAGATCCCCAACCGCCCCGGGTCAGCGGCGGTGGACATCGCACGCCGGCCGGCTTCGGCACCGCGGTCGAAGTAGATCCACCACAGCGCGACGCTGCCCGCGAAGGCCACGGCGAAAGCAAGGGCGGTCGGACCCGAGGGGGCGAGCTCGCCGAAATCGGCGCCGATCACCAGGATGGACTCGCCAAGCGCCAGGAGAATGAACAACTGGCAGCGCTCGGCCAGGTGCCCGCCGACGATGGTGTAGTCCGTCGTGCGCGAACGGCCCAGGCCGGGCACGGGAAAGCCGATCCAGACGCCAACGTACTGCGCCACCACGGCCGCCATCCACACCACGATTCGCAGATCGCCGGCTACCAGCCCTCCGGCCATCCACAGCACCCCCGTCGCCGACCACCAGATCATCGCTCTCTGGAAATTTCCGCTCATGTGGTGGCCGCGCCCGAGGCCGGCAAGCACGAACCAGGTACGGCCCACCTGGATAGTGGCGATGGCCGTGGCGAAGAGTAGGCCCCTGTCGTCGAAGGCGGCGGGTATCGAGGCGGACATGACCAGGCTCGCGAACGCGGCCCCGAGCAGCATCAGACGCATGGGTCGTGTGTCCGGGTCGAAGTAGTTGGTGATCCATCCGGTATAGACCCAGGTGGTCCACACGGCCAGGAGCAGCAACAGCGTCTCGAGGGCGCCGCGAAACGACATGCGGGCCAACAGATGGTACGTGAGCTGCGTTACCGCGAGGGCGTAGACCAGGTCGAAGAACAACTCGACCTGCCTGACCTGGGTTCTGCCTTCGACGCGCTCGCGCAGCCAGCCGCGGGGCCCCACACCACCAGCTCTCGCCCGGTTGTCTCCTTCCCTGGCGCCCACAGGGCACAGGATGCCACGCCCAGACCACGGAATGAATAGCCAGCCGCCGGTAACGCCCCGGCGGGACGCTAGATCTTGCTGAGCGGCGCTATCTCGGGAACGAAGGTTCTCTCCTCGGTCCCGAACCGGATCACGATCCTGCTCGCGTCGGCCTCGACGACCTCCCCCACCCCGAACTTGGCGTGGCGGACCCGCTCCCCAGCCCGGTACTGCGTCCCGCCAGAAGCGGGAGCCTGGGGACCCCGGCCCCCGGAGCGCGCCACGCCCCACCCGCCGCGGCCGGTGGCGCCGGTGAGGGTGCTCGGCACGGTGCCCGACTTGTACTCGTCCGGTATCTCCGAGAGGAAGCGCGAGGGCATCCTGTACTCGCGCTCGCCCCAGCTGGAGCGCAGCCTGGCGTGGGTTAGCGTGAGCGTCTCCCTCGCGCGTGTGATGCCGACGTAGGCGAGCCGCCGCTCCTCCTCGAGGTTTTGCTCGTCCAGGGAGCGGGCGTGCGGAAAGGTCCCCTCCTCCATCCCTACGACGAAGACGTGGGAGAACTCCAGGCCCTTGGCGTTGTGCAGCGTCATCAGCGTCACGCTACCGCCCTCGGAGGTCATGCTGTCCTGATCCGAGTACAGCGCCTGCTCCTGCAGGAAGCCGGCGAGCGTTGGCTCGGGCTCGACGCGCTCGTACTCCCTGGCCCCGTTGATTAGCTCCTCCAGGTTCTCAAGGCGCGATTCGGCCTCTATAGTGTCCTCGGCTTCGAGCTCTTTCCTGTACCCGGATTCGTCCAGCACAGCCCCGATCAGGTCCGTCGGTGGCACCTCAAGGGCGGCCACCCTCAGCCCCTCGAACAGGTCACGCACGGCTTTGCAGGCCTTCTTCGCCGCGCCCGTCAGGCCCGCCGCGTCGGCCTCCGTCAGCGCCTCATAGAGGGTGATGCCGCTCTTGTTGGCATGGTCCTGGAGCTTGGCCACCGAGGTATTGCCGATACCCCGTTTGGGGACGTTGATGATGCGCTCCAGCGAACCCGAGTCGTCGGGGTTGGCGATCACCGCCAGGTAGGCCATGGCGTCCCGGATCTCGGCCCGCTCGTAGAAGCGTACCCCGCCGACGACCTGGTAGGGAATCCCCTCCCGCACCAGCACGTCCTCAAGAGCCCGGCTCTGGGCGTTGGTCCTGTAGAACACGGAGATGTCCCGCGCCGACGTCCCATCGTCCATCAGGCGCTCGATCTCCGAGACCACGAACCGCGCCTCCGCGTACTCGTCGGAGGCGGCGAACACCCTGATCCTCTCCCCCTCATCCCCAGCGGTCCACAATTCCTTGGCCTTGCGCGAAGCATTGTTGGCCACCACCGCGTTCGCCGCGTCCAGGATGGTCTGCGTGGAACGATAATTCTGCTCCAGCTTCACGACCTTAGCCTCGGGATAGTCCCGCTCGAAGTCGAGGATGTTCCTGATATCCGCTCCGCGCCAGCTATAGACTGACTGATCGTCATCGCCAACGACACACAAGTTACGATGTGCTGCGGCCAGGATGTTGACGAGGCGGTACTGGGCGTGGTTGGTGTCCTGGTACTCGTCTACGTGGATGTATTTGAAGCGGGTCTGGTAGCGTTCCCGGACCTCGGGGAAGAGCTCGAGAAGGGCCACAGTCTGCATGATCAGGTCGTCGAAATCCATGGCGTTGTTCTCGTATAGACGCTTCTGGTAGAGGTCGTAGACCTCGGCCACGTTCTCGGCCATATAACCTTCCGTGTTG
>DASUPX010000197.1:0-13642 GCA_036280905.1 Rubrobacter sp.
CCGGCTACGGCCTCCGCGTGCGCACGCCGCTTCGCGGCTTGTCAGCACGTTAGGGCCCTGTGGGCCCCCACTTTCAGCACGCTCCCTTCGGTCGCTTTCAGCCAGATCCCGCTACGGCCTGCACCCTTCCGCTCTAGAGATTCGCTGCCCGGAAAAGGTTGGTAGTCGAAGCCGCCGTTACGAACCGAAACGACTGGCCGAAAGCGAGGCGAAGCCGAAGCGTTGCCGACAAGCCGGCGTAGCGAAGCGAAGCTGGCGTGCTGACAAACGGAGGCCGAAGGCCGGAGCGTGCTGACGAGCTGCCGCAGGCAGCGTGGGGCCAAGCTGGTAAGCTTGGCCCCATGATCGTTCGCGAGCGGCCCGATTCCTTTCTTCTTTTCGGGCAGCACGAGCACGGTCTCATGGCAGGTGAGTTCGCGCGACGGTGGGGTGGGGGGCCCGTACCGTTCGGGTCCACGGTCTATGCCGTTGCCAACCACGACGCCGCCTGGCGCGAGCTCGACGGAGAGGTTCTGTGGAACGAGGAGAAGGATAGGCCCTATTCTTTTATGGACTACCCTCTACCGCTGAAACTGCCGGCGCAGAAGCGGGGAATAGACCAGGTGGAGGCCCACGATCCCTATGCGGGGTGTCTTTGCAGCATGCATTACGCCCGGTTCTTGCTCGGCGCCGAGCGTCGGGAAGAGGTCGCGTTTCGTGAAGGCGAGCTCGAGCGCCAGCGCGGGCTCGAGGAGGGGATGTCGGAGGAGGAGCGAGAGAACCTGGAGCGGAACTTCCAGTTCTTGCGGGTGTGCGACGGGCTCTCGCTGTTCCTCTGCCTCAACGAGCCAGGCGGTGGGGAGGACCCGCCTCCGTATCCGGGGGGCTTCGCTTTCGACGGGACACGATTCCGCCTCGTGTGGGAGGACGACCGGACCTTGAGCCTGGATCCCAACCCCTTTTCCGAGGCGTTCGGGGTACAGGTTCCCTACAGGATCGTCGGCAAGGACCGGCGATATCTCGGGAGCGATATACTCGAGCTCGGTATAAGGTGAACGGGGCGCCGACGGGCGCTTCTTCGAGCACACTTTCGTCTTAGAAAGGACGAGCATGCGGGATACATCGTACGATTTTTTGAAGAGGCTGCTCTCGACCCCGGGGCCGAGCGGTTACGAGGAGGCCGCCGCCAGGGTCTGGCGGGAAGAGGCCGCGAAGTTCGCCGATGTGCGCGGCGACAGGATGGGCAACTCCTTCGCCACCATAGGCTCGGGCGGCTCGCCGAAGATCATGCTCGCGGGGCACATCGACGAGATCGGTGTGATGGTCACCCACATCGAGGATAGCGGCCTGCTCCGCTTTACCGGCGTGGGTGGTTGGGATTCGCAGGTCCTCGTGGGGCAGCGCATCAGGCTGCTCACCGGCGGCGGCGAGATAGTCGGCGTGATCGGCAAGAAGGCCATCCACGTCATGGAGCCCGAGGAGCGCAAGAAGGTCTCCGAGATAAAGAACCTCTGGATCGACATCGGCGCCAAAGACGCTGATGAGGCGAAGGGTTTGGTGCGCGTCGGCGACGTCGGCGTCATCGATCAGGACCTGGTGGAGCTCCCGAACGGGCGCATAGCTTCTCGCTCCGTGGACAACCGCATGGGCGCCTTCGTGGTGCTCGAGGCCCTCAGGCTCCTGTTCGAGGAGGAGAACATCGGCGCCGAGGTGGTGGCGGTGGCCTGCGTGCAGGAGGAGATAGGTCTGTACGGGGCGCGGGGGGCCGCCTTCGGGCTCGACCCCGACGCCGCCATCGCCGTCGACGTGACCCACGCCACGGATACCCCTGGCGTCTCCAAGAACGAGCACGGGGACCACGAACTGGGCAGCGGTCCCGTCCTCAAGCGGGCGACCAACATCTCCCCGATCGTGGCTGAGGGACTGATCCAGGCAGCAGAGAACGAGAACATCCCCTATACGCTCGAGGCCGATTCGCGCTCTACGGGTACGGACGCCGACGCCATACAGTTTGCGCGCGCCGGCATAGCCACCGGGCTCGTGTCGTGCCCCAACCGCTACATGCACTCGCCCAACGAGGTCGCCGACCTCGACGACATCGAGAACTGCGCCAGGTTGATCTCCGCCTACATCAAGACCCTCGGCGAGGGCACGGATTTCGTCCGGTAGCCTGATCCCCCGGTGACCGCTGGAGGGGAATCGAAGCGGCGCGGCACGCCGACGGTCGAGGCCGCGCTGCTTCTTACGGTCTTCTTCTTCGGGACCAACTTCACCGCGGTCAAGATCGTGGTCGACAGCGTTCCGCCGATCCTGTTCGCCGCAACGCGCTTCACCTTCGCGGGCTCCCTGCTTCT
The DNA here is from genome assembly GCA_036280905.1 of Rubrobacter sp. Classification (GTDB taxonomy): domain Bacteria; phylum Actinomycetota; class Rubrobacteria; order Rubrobacterales; family Rubrobacteraceae; genus Rubrobacter_D. The sequence goes on from DASUPX010000197.1 coordinate 2,334, forward strand.
CCTCTTCATACCTTTACTGAAGGGTGAGAACAGGCTACGCCGCGAGGATTTCTTGCCCGTGCTTGGCCTTGGCATAGTCGGCATAACCCTGACCCAGACGGTATTCACCGTGGGCGTCAGCCTGACGACGGCCGCCAACACCGCCCTCGTCTACTCGACGGCCCCCGTCTGGGGCATGCTGCTGGGGTTCGTGCTCGGGCTGGAAAGGCCGAGGCTGACGGGCGTCCTCGGCATAGGCCTCTCGCTGTTGGGGGTCGGGTTTATCGTGTACGGTGGCCTGGATTTCGCCGGCACGAGCCTCATCGGGGATGCCCTCATACTCGCCGCCGCCGTTTTCTGGGGCTCCTACACCGTGCTGTCGCTGTCGCTGCTGAGGCGCTACACGCCCCTCGCCCTCGCCGCCTACGCCATGACCCTTGGCGGTCTGGCCGCTTTCCCGCTCGCCATCCTGGTACCAGGAGGCTTCGACGTCAGCTCCCTCGATGGTCTCACGTGGGGGGCGGCTGCCTACTCGACGCTGTTCTCGTCGGCCTTCGGGTTCGCCGCTTGGGGGTGGGGTGTCTCACACGTCGGGGCCAACCGCGTCCTGATCTACCAGTACCTCGTCACCCTGACGGGCGTGAGTACGGGTATCGTCCTGCTCGGGGAAGATTTCGGCTTTGGACAACTCGTTGGTGCCGCGGTCATCATCGGTGGCGTCTACCTGGCGAGACGCCCCTAACCCCGTTCTCGAGCGAGACGGCAGGAGGGCGTTCCGTCCATGGGACGCCCTCGCCTTCGGTGACTTTGCCAGATCAGTACTACTGGGGGCTTTCGGCCAGCTCTACCTGCAGGGTCTCCTTCTGGCCGTCCCTCAGGACCGACAGCGTCAGGTTGTCCCCTGGCTGGTAATTGCGGAGGGCCGAGAGAAGGTCTCCCGAACTCTGGATCTGGTCGTTTCCGGCGGCGGTCACCACGTCGCCCTGACGGAGGCCGGCCGTGTCGGCGGGACCGCCGGACTCGACCTTTTCGATAAGGGCGCCCGTCTTGACGGAGCTACCGAACCTTCTAGCCGTCTCCGAGGTCAGGTCGGAGAGGTAGACTCCAAGATAGGGGTGGACGGCCCTGCCGTTTTCGATGATCTGGTCAGCCACGGTGGTGGCCGTACGCGATGGGATGGCGAAGCCGATGTTCTCTGCCCCTGTCTGTTGTGGTGGCAGATATGCCACGTTGATGCCGATGACCCGACCGTCGCGGTCGGCGAGGGCGCCGCCCGAGTTGCCGGGGGAGATGGCAGCATCGGTCTGAACCAGGTCGACCAGCGAGCTCTCCTGCTGGCCGCCGGTGATCTCGGCCGGCACCTCGCGGCCCGTCGCGCTGACGATACCCGAGGTAACGGTCGACTCGAAACCGGAGGGGCTCCCTACAGCCACAGCCATCTGTCCGACCATGGGGTCCTTGCCTGAGAAGCTTGCGGCCGGCAGGCCGGTACGGTCGACCTTGACGACGGCGATGTCCGTGGTCGGGTCCGTGCCGACGACCTGTCCCTGTTCGGTGGAGCCGTCGGCGAAGGCGACCTCGACCTGGCGCGAGCCCTCGACAACGTGGTTGTTGGTGATGATGTAGCCATCAGAGCGGTAGATCACACCGCTCCCGATACCCTCCTCTTTCTGGGATCCGTATGGCGTCTGCTGGACCCCCATCACGTTGATCTGCACCACGGATGGGCTGAGCACGGAGGCCACCCTGGCCACGGGCTCGTCGGCCGGGATGCGCGCGGGGGCGGATTTGATCGGCTCGGCGGTCTGGGTGTTGCCCGTGCCGGGGCTCAGGTAGACTACACCGAGCACGAAGGCCAGCACGGCCAGGATTGTGAGCGACACCATATAGGCTGGCCGTATCTTGAGCCCTCTCACGCCGTTACCCCCCCGAGGCCGCCGCGTGTCCCCGGGTCCAGAAGCGCTCTGAGCAACTTCTCGGCCCTCTGTTGCACCCGCCTGACGGCTTTCTCCGAGATGCCGAGCTTCGCTGAAAGCTCGCGTACGGTAACCTTCTTGCCCCTGTCGAGGCCGTAGCGGTTGACCAGCACGTGGCGCTCCCGCTCGGGCAGTTGCCTCATGGCCTCCCGAAGCTGCTGGGTCTCCTCGATGCCCTCTGATTCGTGGTCCTCCACGAAATCCCCGAGCCTGTGGGCCCCGGATTCGGGGCCGAGGGGTCGGTCCAGGCTCGAGATGTCTGGCACGGCCTCGAGGATCGAGCGGACCTTGCCGGCCTCCCACCCAAGCCGGGCCGCCGTCTCCTCGTAGGTCGGCTCGCGATGGAGCCCGGCGACGAGCTCTCCCTGCACCTTGCGCACCTTGCGCAGCTTCTCGTTCATGTGGGCGGGTAGCCGGATCTCGCGCCCTTTGTCGCCGATGGCCCGTTGGATGGACTGCCTGATCCACCACGTTGCGTACGTCGAGAAGCGGTTGCCCAGATTGGGGTCGAACTTGTCGACCGCCTTCATCAGGCCGATGTTACCCTCCTGGATCAGGTCCTCGAACGGCAGGCCCTGCCCTCGAAACTTCTTGGCGACCGCCACCGCGAGCCTGAGGTTCTTCTCGACGAGCCGCCGTCGGGCCGCCGGGTCACCGGCGCGGGCCCTGCGGCCCAGCTCTATCTCCTCTTCGTGGCTCAGCAGGTCGCCCCGCGCTATGCGCGCCATGTACGCCGCGAGTAACCTCGGGGCCTCCGCCTCCTGCTGTGTTATATGACGAGTCGCCATCTTTCCTCCTTCTGGTTCTGTCCCCATCAGTCTGGCGCTACAGTCTGTGAGCAGCCTTTGCGGTTCATGAGGTTTTTCACAGGAAAGCGTGACCCGGGGGCAGGATTGCCGCACAGGGGCGATAATGGGAATACGATGCGCATACTGGTTATAGAGGACGAAGCGAGGCTGGCGCGCCTGATCTCGCGCGTCCTGGGTGAGGAGGGTTACGCGGTCGAGACCCAGGACAACGGCCGCCAGGCGCTCCTCCTGGCCCTGGCCGAGGAGTTCGACCTCCTGATCGTGGACTGGATGCTACCCGAGATGAGCGGCGTACAGCTTGTGAAGCGCCTGAGGGCGGCCGAGGTCGACACCCCCGTCCTGATGCTGACGGCTCGCGACCAGATCGAAGACCGCGTGGAGGGTCTCGACGCCGGGGCCGACGACTATCTCCCGAAACCCTTCGCCTTCCCCGAGCTTCTCGCGAGGGTGCGTGCCCTTACACGCCGTCCGCGGGGCGAGGAGAAGGAGGGGGCCGTTCTCCAGGCTGGCGACGTCACCCTCGACCCCGTGCGCCACGTGGTGCGCAACGGACGTGCGAACGTGGATCTGACAGCCAAGGAGTTCGCGCTGCTCGCCACCCTGATGCAGCGTCCCGGGCAGGTCTTCACCCGCTCGGTGCTGCTAGATACCGTGTGGGGCGGTTCGCCCGAGGTCTACGCCAACGTGGTGGACCTTTACGTCTCTTACCTGCGGAAGAAGCTCGACCGCGACGGCGGTTCATCCCACATCAGGACCGTGCGGGGCGTCGGTTATACCTTCGAGCCACAACCGCACTGATGTTCGACCACATCAGGAAGCGCCTGACGATGGGATACGTGGGCATACTGGCCCTCATCCTGCTCGTCTTCGGCGCCGTCGTGATGTTCAGCTTCCAGAGGCAGGTAACGATCCAGCAGGACAAGCTGCTCGACCAGAAGGTAAAGAGCCTCGTGAACGGGTCCCTGTCGGATACGGACAAGATAGCCATACTCGAAGACCCCAGGAGCTACGGCTGGGTGATCCTCACCCCCCGCGGACGCACGCTCGGACAGAACCCCACAGCCGCCTCCCTGGGCCTTCCCGCGGCGAGGCTGGCAAGGGAGTCCCTGCACGAACAGCAGACGGTCTCCGCGACGGTCAGGGGCCCCCAGGGCGAGGTCAGGGTGGCGAGCTCGCCCGCCGTTCAGTCGGGGTCGCTGGTCGTGTTGCAGGTCGCGCGCTCTCCTGCGGTAGTCCAGGGTATCGTGGCCCGCCTCGCCGCGGTGCTGGTTTTCACGGGCCTTGGCGCGCTCGTCCTGGTGGCGGCCGGTGGCCTCTTCATGTCGCGGCGGGCGATGCGTCCTGTACAGGAGGCTTTCGGCAGGCAGCGGACGTTCATCGCCGACGCCTCCCACGAGCTCAAGACGCCCCTGACCCTGATCCGGGCCGATGCCGAGGTGCTCTCCCGGGGCCTCGACGACCCGGAGCATGCTGCGGACAACCGCGAGCTCGTGGATGACCTGCTCGGCGAGACCGACAGGATGAGCGCCATCCTGTCCGACCTGTTGCTCCTCGCGCGGCTGGACGCGGAGAAGATCTCCGTCTCCCGCGAACCTTTCGACCTGGCCCTCGTCCTCTCGGAGACCTCGGAGCGCTTCGCCGCCCGCGCCGTCGCCGAGGGAAAGAACCTGGAGGTGAAGCACTCGGGCAAGTTTCCAGCCCGCGGCGATGCGGAGCGCACGGGCCAGATTCTGGCCGCCCTCCTGGACAATGCCCTCCGCTTCACACCGCCGGACGGAACCGTAACCGCCGAGGGCGGGGCAACGGATAAACGCATCTCGGCGACCGTGACAGACACGGGGCCGGGTATCCCACAGGGGAGCCTGGACCGCATCTTCGAGCGCTTCTACAGGGCCGACACGCACAGCGAGGCCAGGACCAGGGGACCGTCGGGCGGCGGTACCGGCCTTGGCCTGGCCATCGCCAGGGACCTGGCCCGCGCCCAGGGCGGCGAGCTCGCGGCCGAGAACGTTCCCGGAGGCGGCGCCAGGTTCACGCTCACGTTGCCATCGAGCTCGAAGCGCCCCGAGGCTATCCGTCAGGGATGAGCTCGCGGGCCATCTCGTTGCCGCGGGCGTGGGTGACCACGAAGGTCACGCCCGAGCATCTCGAGCCTTCTGGGGTACGCTCCAGCGTATGTATGTAACCCCCATACTTCCCACAGGTCAGAGCCCGTGTCCCGCCCGAGGATGTTCAGGACGTAGCCTTTGGAAGAAGACCTCGGCCCGGTCTTCTCGTATGGAGAACCTGCGGTTCGTGCGCCTGTGATGGCTGCGTTTCTCGGCGTAGAGGTTGGTCTTCCAGGCGTTTACCAGGTCGTCGGCGGGCATCCTGCCCGGTCCCCCGCCTGCGAGCGAGGTGAAGTCGGCAGAGATCTCGTTGCGAACGAGGCGTGCAACTTCAGAAAACGCCCGATGAGATCACCGTCGAGGACGATGCGGGAAAAGAAGGGCTCGCCGGTAGTGCGTCCTGGCAGGTCCGAGGCCGTCTTTCGGAGCAGATCCGGCCCGAGGTACATCAGCCTGTAGTTCGCGGCCTTGCGCCTGTCTTCAGGATCCCTGGCGGAGTGCATCTCGCCCGGGTGGATGATGCTGAGGCTGCCTACGGGTACTCCGAAACTACTTCCCCTGTAGCGGTACTCGCCCGGAAAATCTAGGCTGAGGCAGAACTGGTAGTCCTCGCGTGAATGCCTGGGCAAGGTTGCCGCAGGGCCGGGGGCATAGCGGTACGACTCGAGCACGATGTTTTCGTAAGACCATGCCCTGACCTGGTGTACCCCCTCGGGGGATTTCACGAAGGATCTACCCGCGCCAGGTCGACCTTAGCACCCTGACCCAGTTCTCGTGCGCGAGCTTCCTCAAGGAGGCGTCGTCGTAGCCGGCTTCGCGTAGCGCGGCGAGGAGGCGGGGAAGCCCGGCCACATCCTTCATATCTCCGGGCACCTTCGCCCCGTCGAAGTCCGAGCCGAAGCCCACCCTGTCTATACCGACGCGCTCGACGAGATAATCGACGTGCCGTACGACCGTCTCGAGCGGGGTGTCCTCTGACTCGCCGCCATCCTCGCGCAGAAACGCGACGGCAAAGTTCACGCCTACCATCCCGTCTGAATCCCTGATGGCGTCCAGCTGCCCGTCCGTAAGATTGCGTGAGGCTGGGCACAGGGCGTGGGCGTTCGAGTGGGTGGCGACCAGCGGAGCTTCGGAGATCTCCGCCACCTCCCAGAACCCTTTCTCGTTCAGGTGGGAGAGGTCGACCAGTATGCCAAGGCTGTTGCACTCCGCTACGAGCTCCCGGCCCGCAGGGGTCAGGCCCGGTCCCGTATCCGGGGAAGACGGGAATCTGAACGGCACCCCCTCGGCGTAGACGTTGGGCCTGCTCCAGACGAGCCCGAGCGAGCGCAGCCCCGCCTCGTAGTAGGTTTCGAGGGCGCCTGGGGCGGAACCCAGGTTCTCCGCGCCCTCGAAGTGCAGGATGGCCGCCAGGATACCTTCGCGCAGGCACCCTTCGAGCTCGTCGGCCGTTCTAACGACCCTGAGCGCGCCACCGGACTCCTTCTCCAGTTGAAACAGGTCTCTCACCAACCCGTCGGCAAAATCCCTGGCGTACTCGGGGTCGAGCGGCGGAGCCACAGAGACCACGTAGCCGTCCTCGGTGACCGTGAGCGCCGATTCCTCGTTCCAGCCATCGTCTTCGGGGTTGGGCGTGTAACAGGCGAAAAAGCCGCCGCCGAAGCCACCCTCGCTGGCCCTTACTAGGTCGATATGGCCGAGATTGCTTCGCTCGAAGAAAGAGCGCCCCTCGCCGCGGTTGGGTAGATGGAGGTTCAGCAACGTGTCGTTGTGGCCGTCGAAGACGGGGATCCCATTCATGCGGGGGATTCTACAGGATCGTCTGGTCAGCCATCAGCATCAAGCGGTCAGCTTTCAGCCGAGTGATCTTGCTGAAAGCTGACCGCTTGTAGCTTGCAAAGGGTTTGACCCCTTTGCAACCATCTCTAGTATACGGGTACGCTCGGGTCGATCTCCTCGCTCCAGGCGGTGATGCCGCCCCTGACGTTGTAGACGTTCTGGAAGCCCGACTCCTGCAACAGCTTGACGGCCCTTGCGCTGCGGCCCCCGGTCTTGCAGTGGACGACGAAGTTCTCGTTCCGGTCCAACTCAGCGAGGCGCTGCGGCAGTTCCCCGAGGGGTATGAGCCTGACGCCGATGTTGGCGACCTCGTACTCGTGTGGCTCGCGCACGTCGAGCACGTTGATGTCCTCTTCGTTGTCCAGCTTGCTCTTGAGCTCCCGGACCGTGATCTCAGGCACGCCGTTCTCCGCTTCGGCGGCGTTGGCCTGGGGGATGCCGCAGAACTCCTGGTAGTCGATGAGCTCGGTCACGGTCGGGTTCTCGCCGCAGACGGGGCAGTTGGGATCCTTGCGGAGCTTCATCTCACGGAAGCCCATGCCAAGGGCATCGTAGAGCAGGAGCCGGCCGATGAGCGGCTCGCCGATGCCTAGTATGAGCTTCACGGTCTCGGTGGCCTGGATGGTTCCTACCGCACCGGGAAGGATGCCGAGCACCCCGCCCTCCGCGCAACTCGGCACGAGCCCGGGAGGGGGTGGCTCCGGGTAGAGGCAGCGGTAGCACGGGCCTTCCTCGGCGTAGAACACGCTAGCCTGGCCCTCGAAGCGGAAGATGGAACCGTAGACGTTGGGCTTGCCAAGGAGCACGCACGCGTCGTTCACGAGGTAACGCGTTGGGAAGTTGTCCGTGCCGTCCACGATCACATCGTAGTCCTCGAAGATCTCCAGCGCGTTCTCGCTCGTCAGAGCCTCCTCATGGACCCTGACCTCGACGTTGGGGTTTATGTCCTTGAGCCTGTCGTAGGCGCTCTGAACCTTGGGACGTCCCACGTCGGAGGTGCCGTGGATGATCTGACGCTGCAGATTCGACTCGTCGACGACGTCGAAGTCCACGATGCCGATGGTCCCAACGCCCGCCGCCGCGAGATAGAGCGCGAGCGGGCTCCCGAGCCCGCCGGTTCCAACGGTCAGAACCTTCGCGGCCTTGAGCTGCTTCTGCCCGTCGAGGGCCACCTCTGGCATGATGAGGTGCCTGCTGTAGCGAGCAATCTCCTCATTGCTCAACTCCATGGTGCCATTGGGAGACTCTACAAGTGGCTGTCTTGCCTGCATTTTCGAAACCTCTTCTGTTTGAAACTCGGGAGAACCTGGCGGGAAAGGCTACCTACATCGTCCGCCGGCGATGGAGGGGATTATGGAGAGTTCGTCGCCCTCAGCGACCTCCGTGTCAGGGCCTTCTAGGTAACGGATGTCCTCGTCGCCCTTGTAGACGTTGACGAAGGACCTGAGCTTGCCGTCGCCCGTGTACAGGTGCTGCCTGAGGTTGGGATGCTCGGAGGCGAGGTTGCCAAGAGCCTCCCCGGCCGTCGCACCGCCCACCTCGACCTCGGGGCTGCCGGCAGTGTACTGTCTTAATGGTGTGGGGATCTTGACCTTCGGCATATCCTAATCTCCTTATCCTACTATGGTCTCTTCGTCGTAGCCGGAGCGGTCGCTCCGGAGGGTCCACGAGCGCATATCCTCGACGTTCTCGCCGCTTACGGAGGCAATTACGTAGGAGTAGCCAGGCCAGGCGTGCTCCCTGTCGTACTCGGAGGGCTCGGCCGGATGGTCCGGGTGGGAGTGGTAGAACCCTAGGAGTCCCATGTCCTTCTCTTCTGCCCGCTCCTCGAACTTCTTTACCGCGAGCGGCTCGATGAGAAACCTTCTGCTTCGCTCCTCTTCGTGCGTGTTCTCGGCCCGCCACACGTCCACGACCACCCTGACGCCGCCGCTGTCTATGCCTACTAGCGCCCCGGCGCACTCCTCCGGATAAGCCTCCACAGCGTGCTCGTGGATGAGACCGACGTCCCCCGCGCCTATCTTGAGCGGCAAGCTAATCCTCCCAGAAGCTCTCGGAGAGGTACTTGTCTGCACCGTCGCACAGGATGGTGACAACGGTGCCGGAATCCAGGTCCCTCGCGACCCGTAGCGCCGTCGCGAGTGCTGCGCCGGCCGAGATGCCGATCAGGATGCCGTCCTCGCGGGCCACCTGCTTGACCATCTCGTAGGCCTCCTCGGTCTGCGTGGCGAGGTTCCGGTCCGCCATGGTCGGGTCGTAGATGGAGGGCACGATGGCGCTCTCCATGTGCTTCATGCCCTCAAGCCCGTGGAAGGGGGAGTCCGGCTCGAAAGAGATGACCTCTATGCTTGGGTCGTACTCCTTGAGCCGCGTCGCCGTCCCCACAAAGGTGCCGCTCGTGCCGAGCCCGGCGACGAAGTGCGTGATCTCACCGGCGCTCTGCTCCCAGATCTCCGGTGCCGTGGATTCGTAGTGGGCGCGCGGGTTGGCCGGGTTGGAGTACTGGTCGGGGTAGAAGTACCGCTCCGGGTCCTCCGCGTAGAGGCGCCGCGCCTCCCTGATAGCCCCGTCCGAGCCCTCGCCAGGATCGGTCAACACGAAGTCCACGCCGTAGGCCTTGAGGATCTTCTTCCGCTCCTCGCTGGCGTTCTTCGGCATGCAGAGCTTTACCTCGTAGCCGAGCGCGGCCCCGATCCAGGCGTAAGCTATGCCCGTGTTGCCGCTGGTCGCGTCCAGGATGGTCTTGCCCGGCGTGAGGGCGCCCGACCTCTCGCCGTCCCGGATCATCCACAGCGCTGGCCTGTCTTTGACCGATCCACCAGGATTGTGCCACTCCGCCTTGCCGAGGATGCTGACGCCTGGAACCTCCCGAGAGATGCTCGGCAACGCCAGAAGCGGCGTGTTGCCGACAAGCTCCGTTACGTTTTCCCCCGCTCGCCGATTAATCCGAGTAATCATGTCGGGATTGATTATACAGGGTGAGGGTTTGTCGTCCAGACGGGAGAATGTCTAACCAACGAAATAACCGAGAGGCTAGATAGAGCCTCCCGGCCATGGTTGGTGCGTTGCGCGGCATTATACATGAACCCCGTGGTGCGATTCCAGAGTGGGGACGCCGATCTAGCCCAGATTCCGCAAAATTTCTGGCAGGTCGCGGCGGCGGCAGGTAAAGATAGGGGTGTCGAGCTCTGTATAGGCGCTCGCCTCGCTCTCCCTGAGCTCCATCATAAGGTCCTGGAATTTCTCGGGCGACTCCGCCTCGAAGGAGAGGATGAACTCGTAGTCGTCTATCCCGAAGCAGTAGCCCGTGTTGTTCTTCACGGGGTAATGCTTGCGCCCGATCTGCATGTGCTCGTTCATCATGCGCTGGCGTTCTTCCATCGGCAACCGGTACCACGACCGCGTCTTTACGAAGGGGTAGACGAAAAGGTACTCTCCCTCTCCCGGCACGATGTACGTGCGGTTCTCGAAGCCCGGCGTATGTTCGCCAACGTAGACGGAGCGGCGGCTCAGGGCGAAGTAGGAGTATGAGACGCGCAGATATTTTCCGAGGCCCGTGTTGAGCAGGGCCGCGGTCATGCCCTCGAAGGCGTCTAGGTCGTAGCCGATCCTCCACAACATGAAGTCCGCGTCGGCCCTTAGCCCCATCAGCGAGAACGACCGCAAGAGCATCTCCGCCGAGTGTTGCTCCGCCGCCTCCAGGAACTCACGCTTTCCGCGCTCCCGCTCCTCATCGGACAGACGCCGCCACAGGGGATCGAGAGCAAAGAACACGTAGTTGATGTACTGGGCGGGAAGCTTCTCTTCTTGCGCCTGTTGCTGGCGTGTCGCCGTCTCGGTCATTTGTTACTCCCTTCGGTCGTAACGGCTTTCAGCCATCAGCTCTCAGTTACTGGTCGCTGGTTGCTGAGAGCTAAACGCTGCCTGCTCGTTCAACCCGAAGTTCGAATCGTACAGCTCGGCTATGCGGGAGAGCTCCTCGGCGCTGAGGTCGGGGGTGTCGGGGGCCGCTGCGAACTCTTCTATCTGCTCCTCGCCGTAGATATTGGGGAGGGTGGAGACTATCTCCGGGGCGGCGAGCACGAATTTCAGGGCGGCCTGGCCGAGGGTCCGCTCTCCCGATTCGGTGAGGAAGCCCATTTGCTCGACCTTCTTGAGGCCGGTGGTCAGCCATTCCTTGGGGCGGTGACGGCGGTGGTCGTTCTTGGCGAACGTGGTGTTCTCGTCGTAGTGGCCCTCCAGCATGCCCGAGGAGTGGGGGACGCGCACGATCAGGGAGGTGCCCGTCTCGCGGGCTGTTTCGATCAGGCTCCGGCCCGGATCCTGTTCGAGGACGTTGTAGATCATCTGCAAGCCGTCGATCCGGCGCTCACGCATGGCCCTGACGCCCTCATCGAGCCAGCCGATCTTGGGTCCCAGGGCGACGCCGTAGGCCCGGATCTTGCCCTCCTCCTTGAACTTCTCCATGAGGGCGAACAGGTCGTCGTCCTCGACGGCGTCCATCTTGGTGTTGTGAAGCTGTAGGAAATCAACGTAGTCCGTGTCGAGCCTCTCGAGGCTCTTCTCCAGGGCGAAGCGGATAAATTCCTCCGACCAGT
>DASUPX010000198.1:0-10297 GCA_036280905.1 Rubrobacter sp.
AGGAAACTGTCTGAAAACCTCACGAGCGGGCCAATCTCCTCGCCATAAGGCGACTCATAGCCACGTAGATGAACGCTTCTGCGCTCTCTGGCAGCCTCTCGTAACCCATAGGCTCAGCCTCCTGTTCTGAGATAGCCACGAGAGAGAAGGTCCTCTCCACCTAGGGCTCCTCGGCAGGAACGGCCTCGGACCTTGCTCCGGCATGAACGTCTTAACGTCGACCGGGACCCCCTCCTTATTGAGCCCCCTCACCCATGCCCACATCACCTCTTCGGGAGCGAGCTTTCTGGGGTGCCTGACGATCTGCGCACTCCACCCCAGGGTCTTCTCCACCCAGCCTATGCCCCTGTGCTCCTGTCCCGGTGTATCCGGCCTCCAGCCAAAGAGGTGCGAGAGGCGATCCTGGACACGACCGGGGCGCTGGTGGCCGAGCACGGGCTGCTTTCGGCGACGATGTCGCGCGTTGCCGAGGAAACCGGCATCGGGCGTGTGGCGCTCTACAAGTATTTCCCGGACGTCGAATCGATCCTGCTCGCCTGGCACGAACGTGACGTCGGCGGCCACCTCGAACGGCTCAGCTTGAGGCCCACGCATTCATCGAGCACAAGGGCCACGCCAGCGAACTCTCGGCGCTCCCGGATCGGGGCGAGCATGCCGACCTAGCGCGGCGACACCTCGCGGACATCATCCTGGACCGTACTGTCTTTCCGAACTCGCGGCGGCCAGCGGCCTTCCGAACGAGGCCGCGATCCGCCGACTCGTAACGGTCACCCTGGACGGGTTGCGTCCCCCGCGCTGACCGAGCGCTCGGACGCCCTTTTTGCCTTAGGAGCTCGCCCGATTGGCGAAAGCTGCCCAGGCAAACGAACAATCTTGCTCATGCGCCACAGATGCTGGGTGCGACACTGGGTTCAGGCGTAAAGAAGGAAGGTGCGGCCATGAGCGACGGTTTGAAGGTCCTCCTCGGGGTATTGGTCGGCGCGATAGTCGTCCTGTTGTTCGTTGCGACCCTCGGTGGGGGCACCATGATGGGCGGCATGGGCTCCATGATGGGCGGTTCCATGATGGGCGGTGGCATCTTCGGCATCCTGTTCGCCGTGCTGTTCTGGGCCGTGCTCGTAGCCTTGCTCATAGCGTTGGTTCTCTGGATCGTCAACCAGACCCAGCAGCGCCGTTAGCCCCTGGGAACCGACTCTTCGCGCGGGTCGGAAGGTAACATCCCATGCCGAATGGTACCGACATCCTGATCACCGGCGGCTACGGCACCGTGGGAGGCCGCGTGGCGGCGGATCTCGCGCCAGACTATCCGGATCGCGTCGTCGTGGCGGGTCGGAGCGCCGAGAAGGCAACTCGGCTCGCGGGCGAGCTTGGGCACGGCGCGCGAGCCCGCAGGGTCGACGTTGGCGACCCCGATTCGGTGGAGGCCGCTCTGGGCGGCGTCGGCCTGGTGGTGAGCTGTATCGACCAGCCCGAGCCACACCTGTTGCGCGCGGCCATCGCGCGCGGCCTGGCCTACACGGACATAGCGCCCCACCTCATGACCCGCCGTCCCACCGAAGCCATGAAGGCCGAGGCGACACGGACGGGCGCCCGAATCGTACTGGGGAGCGGGCTCGCGCCCGGCATCTCGAGCCTGCTCGCCCGCCTGGGGGCGGACAGGGTCGGCGTCGTCGAGAGCGTAGAGAGCAATGTGTTACTCTCCGTCGGCGACGCCTATGGGCCCGCGTCGCGCGCATATCTTCTGGAGGAGATCTCGCTGTCCTACGCGGTGCGTTTCAAGGGCCGCGAGACGTCCGCGCGGTCCTTCGGCGGGCACGCCCGCGTCACATTCCCGCCTCCTTTCGGTAGGAGGACGGCCTACCTTTTCCCGTTCTCCGACCAGGTCTTCTTCCCCGAGACCCTCGGTGCCCGTACGGCGCTCTCCCGCCTGGCGCTCGAACCGCCGTGGCTTGGAGCGCTGTTGTCGGCGCTCGTACGGCTAAGGGTGACGGCGATGCTCGGGCGTCGGGCGGGCGCCAAGGAACGAGTCCAACGCCTCAACGCGTGGCTCAGGCGCCGGCACGAGGGGCACGACTGGTACGGTGTCGCTGTGGAGGTTGAGGGAGCGCGCGGCCGGGTTCGGGCTTCTCTGCTGGGCCGCGGCCAGGCTACCGGGACGGCCGTAGGAGCGGCAGCTGTGGTGCGTGCGCTCGCTAGAGATGAGGTTAGGCAGGCGGGGATCTGGCTTGCGGAGGAGGTCGTGGCGCCGGGGTCTTTCTTCGAACACCTGGCGGCCCGCGGCCTGGTGCCGACGGTTGAGGAAATACCCGAAGGCAAGCGCACCGTTCGGCACAGCAAGGGCTGAAGCTCCTCGGTCGGCCCATGATCGCGCCTCGGAATCGCCAGCGCCACTAGAGGACAACACTAGGGGACAAGAGTAGGAGGAGCTCGATCCGCGGTGAAGGTGGAGCGGGTTCGGTCCCGGCGCCCCGCGCGGGAGGCCGGCGGCCACCCTCAAGTGCCTTCTATTATTATCGCCATACATGTAAACTGACGCGAGGGAAAGCTGGAGGATACGAAAGGCCTAGTTAGACATTTATCGTACCTCCCGACAAGGAGTCGAGGTAGATTTGGCAACGGAAGACGAGAAGGGCAAGATTATTGCCGTCGTCGCCTACCCGGGGGTGGCGCTGCTCGACCTCGTCGCGACGCAGACCGTGCTCGACAGGGGTACCAAGTACCGGACGATCCTCGTAGGCGAGCGCACAGAGCCCTTGGGTTCCGATACCCCTCTGGCGATCGTTCCCGAGAAGGGGTTCGAGGAGGTGCCCGCCCCTTATGCTATCGTCGTCCCCGGCGGGGGCATGGCCTCCCTAGAGGCCATGGGAAACGAGAGGCTCCTAAACTACCTGCGCTTCGCGGAGCACTCGGCCGAGCTGATCGTATCGGTGTCCACGGGCGCCTTCGTCCTGGCCGCGGCCGGCCTGCTCGAAGGTCGGCGCGCGACCACCCACCTAGCCTACTCGGAGCTGCTGGAGAAGCTCGGGGTGGACTACGTCCGGGGCTACTCGGTCGAGGACGGCAAGTTCCTGAGCATGGAAGGAGTCTCGAGCGCGATCGACACCACGCTGGGATTGGTGGCCAAGCTCAGAGGCGAAGCCGCGGCCAAGCGCGCGGAGATGATCATCGAGTACGACCCCCAGCCGCCCTTCGGGCCGATAGACTGGGGCGGGGCGAACGGGGAAGGGCTAGGGGACGAGCTGGACGAGCACAGGGCAGACCTGGAGCGGGCGCTTTCGAATCGGCCGGATCTCTACCGGAAGTTGCTCGGCTGAAGGGCACCACTCGGCTTCGTCCCTACACACCGGGCCGGAAAGGAAACAAGAATACGAATGGCGACACAAGAACAGAAGACCATCGCTTTCGTCGTCTACCCGGGACTGACGCTCTTCGACCTGGCCGGACCGCTCCAGATCTTCGCGGGCGTGAGCCGGCTCGCCCCCGAATACAGGGCGGTGATCGTAAGCGAGCGCTCGGAACCCTTGGACACCGATTTGCGCGTGAAGATGGTCCCGACCCACGCCTTCGAGGAGGTACCCAACCCTCACGTCCTGCTTGTCCCCGGCGACCGCTCCTCGACGTTTACGGCCATGAGAAACGAGTCGCTGCGGAGCTACGTGCGTTCGGCGGCCGAAACCGCAGAGGTGGCAGGGTCGATCTGCACCGGGGCGCTCGTCGTGGCGTCCGTGGGATTGCTGGAGGGCAGGCGGGCGACCACCCACTGGGTCTACTACAAGATCCTGGAGCAGTTCGGGGCCACCTACGTCCGCAGGAGGTGGGTAGAAGACGGCAAGTTCATCTCCTCGGCCGGCGTCACCGCCGGGATCGACATGGCGCTGCACCTGGCGGCGAGGCTCACCGACGAGGAGACAGCCAGGCGGGTGCAGCGCTCGCTGGGCTACGACCCGCGCCCGCCGTACGGGGGCATGGACTACGAGCACCTCGGCGCGATGTCCGCCGTGAGGGCCGGCCTTAGCCTGGCGGCCCCCGTCATCGCGGCCAGACCGAAGCGCATGATCGGGCAAAACCGCTGAAGCGGACCGAGTCATGGCTCGGTGGGGCGGTCCTCGAGCAGGCCAAGTGACGACCGCCCACCGCGCCGGGACCACGAAAGGAGAGGTTGTGGAGCACCAGGACGCTTTTCCGACCGAGATCAGGGGGCTCCCGCAGGCTGCGAGCCCGAGCACGGCTCGCCTCCGCGACGGCGATTTTGTCGAACTGCGCATCCGCCCCGTGCGCAAGAAGATAGGCGAGGCCGAGGTGCGCATGCTCGGATACGACGGATCGATCCCCGGCACGACGCTCCACGTCGAACAGGGATCCGAAGTGACCGCGCGGGTGACCAACGAAGCAGACGTTGAGACCACCGTCCATTGGCACGGCCTGCGCCTGGAGAACCGCTACGATGGGGTGCCCGAGGAGACTCAGGGGCCGATCCCGCCCGGGGGAACATTCTTCTACAGGCTGCGGTTCCCCGATCCGGGGATTTACTGGTACCACCCGCACATTCGCGAGGACTACGCCCAGGAGATGGGCCTGTACGCACCCATAGTGGTCGAGCCTTCGGACCCCTCCTACTGGCCACCCGCGGACCGGCACATGACCATCACCTTGGACGACGTGCTCATCGAGGGCGGAAAGTTGGCGCCCTTCAGCCGCTCGGGGTCGACGTTTACCGCGATGGGGCGCTTCGGGAACGTCATGCTGATAAACGGCGAGACCCGTTTCTCAGGCGAGGCGGCTCTCGGTGAGGTGGTTCGCCTGTACCTCGTGAACACGGCGAACACCCGCATCTTCAACTTCGCGCTTCGTGGCGGCGCAAGCATGAAGCTCGTCGGGGGCGACTCCGGCCGCCACGAACGCGAGGAGATCGTCGAGGAGGTGCTGCTCTCGCCGTCGGAGCGAGCGGTCGTCGACGTGCTGTTCGACGCGCCCGGGGAGGTGCGTCTCGAGCACCGCACCCCGGATCACGTCTACGATCTGGGCTCGTTCTCGGTCTCGGGAACCGCGACCGGCGCCGCCGAGTTGTTCGACGATCTGCGCACCGACCCCGAACTCACCGCCGAGCGCCGGTCGATCGAGCCGGAATTCGGGCGCGAGCCGGACAAGGTGCTTTCGATCGTCGCCTCCATGCCTCTCCTGTACGGGGGAGAGGCCAAGTCGGGTTCCTCCTACGCTTGCCCCATGCACCCCGAGGTCACGTCCGCCTCTCCGGGGACCTGCCCCAAGTGCGGCATGAAGCTCATTCCCGTGCAGACGGAGGCGTCGGCTCCAAGTTCCTACGCCTGTCCCATGCACCCGGAGGTGACGTCTTCGGAGCCTGGGACGTGCCCCAAGTGCGGAATGCGGCTCGTGCCCTCGGATGCCATGCCGACGGGAGCACCGGAATCGCACGAGGACCACGCGCACGATCGTGGTGCACACGACCACGGGGACCACGGCGACGGCCTCGAGTGGGAAGATTTGATGCCCGAGATCAACCGCGCCTCCGACGCCCACAACATGCTCTGGAGGCTCGTGGACCCAGAGAGCGGGGCGGAGAACCATCGCATCTCCTGGAGGTTCACGGTGGGCGACAGGGTGAAGATAAGGCTGGTCAATGAGATGGAATCGGACCATCCCATGCACCACCCCTTCCACATCCACGGGGCCGGACGATTCCTGATCCTCTCAAGGGACGGCCGGCCCGAGCCCAACCTGGTCTGGAAGGACACCCTCTTGCTGCGAGCAGGGGAGACCGTAGACGTATTGCTCTACGTCACGAACCCGGGGCTGTGGATGGCCCACTGCCACATAGCCGAGCACATCGAGGGCGGGATGATGTTCAGCTTCGAGGTCGCGCCCCCTTCCGAGGAGGCACGGGGCGGCGAGCCCCGCTAAGGCGCCGACCTCGGTGCGCGGTCGCGATCTTCACTCAGGGGTGCTCCGGAAAGCGGCTCGGGGCAAGGCGCGTGCGGCGCACGGAGCGCTAAGGGTGACCGACGGCGTTCGCCAACCGCTCCGCCATGCGGCTACCGCCGTGAGATCTGGAAGGCGATCGTCTTGTAGGGTGGCGCCGTGACCGAAGGGGCAAGGGAACGGGGCCGAGGAGCCGGCGGGATGGGCGCCCGCGCCGCGGCCTGGCTTGCCTGGTCCGTGTGCGCCTTCTCGTTGGTCCTTACCGCGCTTGGCCTCGCGTTCCTGGGGCTGAACCGCTCCCACCCGGGCGTGCCCGTGTTCGAGTTCGCGTTCCGGGCCACGGTGATAACGGCGAGCTGCTCGTCGGTTGGCGTGATCATCGCCTCCCGGCGCCCCGCCCACCCCATAGGGTGGCTCTTCGGCGCGGTGGGCCTCCTCAGCGGGGTGCACCTGTTCTCGGGCGAGTACGCCATCTACGCGCTGGCGGTGGGGCGCGGGGAGCTTTGGGGCGGCGGGGTTGCGGCCTGGATCACCTGCTGGCTGTGGGTGCCCATAAACGCGTTGTTGGCGTTCGTGGCGTTGCTGTTCCCCGACGGCAGACCGCCGTCGCCCCGCTGGCGAGCCCTCGGGTGGATAAACGGGATCGTGGCCGTGGCTGGGAGCTTCACGGCCGCGTTCTTGCCAGGGCCGAGCCCCTGGCTTCCGGCTATGGACAACCCGTTGGGCGTCGAGGGCTTGCGGGATGCCAGGAATCTTCTAGACGCCTCGCTCGAGGCGCTTTCTTACGGCGTCTTGGTAGCGGGGGTGGTCTCACTGTACTTCAGGTACCGACGCGCGGGGCGGGTGGAGCACCAGCAGATCAAGTGGCTTGCCTACGTCGGGGCTGTGCTTCTTAGCGGCACGATCTTGTTGAACGCCGGACCCGACTCCCTGGAGGGGACCTGGATCAAGCAACTCGGGTTCGCGATGTGGGTGGTAGGCTTCGCGGGCGTCCCGATCGCCATAGGCATAGCGATCTTCCGCTACCGCCTCTACGAGATAGACGTAATCATAAACCGTACCCTCGTCTACGGCGCCCTCACGGTAGTTATGGCGACCGTCTTCGAGTCCATCGACGCGACACTCCATTACCTGCTGGTCACCCTGGCGCACGTCCACACCCTTTTCGGCTCGATAATCGCCGCCCTGGTCGTCGGCGCCCTCTTCGATCCCGTGAGACACCGCATCCAGCGCTTCGTGGACGGTCGCCTACGCACAGGAGAAGAGGATGGCGGTCCGGCACAACCCGAAGGGGAAGTGCCTTCCTAGGGCTTCTTGGGCACCGGCAACATTCCCGCGCTTGCGCCGGTCGCCGAACTCGTACCGGCTTCCCGTATGATCAACGTTTCGGGCCCTGCACTATCTCGTAGACGTTCCCGTCGGGGGCCCGGAAGTGCGACCAGGCCTCCCCCGTGGGTTCCCACTCGTGGACGGGTCCGACGAACTCGATACCTCCCGCCTCCAGGCGCCTGCGGGCGCTTTCGACGTCGTCTACGAGGAACCCGGCTACGGGGCCGGTGGAGAAGTGGGCGTGCTCGGTGTCGGATGGTCCGAAAACCTCGGCCTTGCTGCCGTCGGGAAGCCTGAAGATCGCGAACTCGCCCTCTTCGTGATCGAGCGGGAGCCGCAGGGTGTCCCGGTAAAAGGCCACCATCTCCTCGTAGTGTTGCGTCCGTGTTCCAACCCACACCAACCCATTGACGAACTCGTCCATGGCTTCCTCCCGTCGACCGTTTCTCGTTCGCTGTCTGAATCCCCGCCCGGCTTCCACGGCGGCGGGGTACTCCTCACCTGTCGGCATGATGCCATGCTCGGACGCCACGCGCCGGTGCGGAATACCGATACGCCCCGATTCGCAGAAGCGGCGAGTGAGGCCGGACAGAGCCGAGGTTCCCAAGGGGCACGAGGAGTCGAAGGCGAGAGCCGGGGTCCTCGAGGACCCCGGCCCCGACCCAATAGGGCCGACTCGCGCCTTGCCAGAAGCTTGACCTAACTGCGGCCTTGCCCCGCCGCGGCGCGCCCCGTCGGGTCGATTATCCCGTCGCCATGCCCGAGATGATCCTCGAGCTCCCCCTCGGCCACGAGGAGTCCCTCGCCCCCGTGCTCCACCAAGACCTCGCCGGTGTGCCCGAAGAGCCCTTCCGGCGGCCGCTTGGCGACCAGTTCGGTCTTGCCTGTTCCCGAGGCGATAAGTTCGGAGCTCCTGTCGGTACCCTCCTGGGAGACCGTCTGCTCTTGCAGCACGTCGAGTCCCTGGTCGTAGTAGACGGTGTCATACTCACCGGGGCGGATGATCACGGTGTCCTTCTGGCCGTCCCGAGCGTTTATCTCGTCGGAGCCGGGGCCGCCATCCAGGATATCTTCGCTGTCGCCGCCGACCACGAGGTCATGGCCGTAGCCGCCCGTGACCTCGTCGCCCCCGTTCTGGCCGTAGAGCGCGTCGTCGCCCTTCTGCCCGAGCACCTGATCCGACGCGGCGCCTCCCAGCAACTTGTCGCCGCTGCCGATCTCGTTGCCCCCGTAGAGGAGGTCTGTGCCCGCGTAGCCGTACGCAAGGTCGCTGCCCCCGTAGCCGTAGATGGTGTCTCCGTAGGCGGTGCCGTACAGGGCGTCCCCGTAGCTCGTGCCGTCAAGCGTCTTCGCCGAGGCCGTGCCGGCGGTGAGGCTGACGTAGAAGGCTAGCATCAGTACAAAAGCCGCGGCCATCGTCTTTATGGTTCTCATCGTTACCCGCTCCCTTCCTTGGTGTATGAACGTCTTCGTTTCGGTTGTTCTCATCATCTTCCTCCCGTTTCGTCTTTTGAGCTCGTCGGTCGTCTGCCGCATCTGCCGTCCTCCTTCGACTCGATCCGTTCGCGCCTCCTTCCCGATCCTTGCGCTTGCCTGTCATCGCCTTCGATCGTGATGGTGCCACCTTCACAGCACCCCGCTAAGGGACGATCGTCGTGGGCCATCGGACGATTCTTGGTTTCTACTTCCGGGGAGTCGAAGAGGCCCACGAAACGGCGCGCGGTGGACGACGCGAGGAGAAGGACACCCTCGCGCCGGTGGGCGAGACCAGGGAACGCGTCAGCGGTTGGCGTTGCGCCAGGCGGCGGGCGTCGCCTTATGGGCGCTCCGGAAGCGGCGGGCGAAGTAGGTGGGATCCTCGTAGCCGACGCGGGCCCCGATCCGCTCGATGCTCTCGTCCGTCTCTAGGATGAGGCGCCTCGCCTCGGCCATGCGGCGCTCGACGATCCACTCCAGCACGGTGCGCCCTGTCCGGCGCCTGACGAGCGTGGTCAGGTAGCCGGAGGACAGGTTCACGGCGCGTGCCACGTCCTTGGTCGAGATGGGCTCGGCGTAGCGGTCTTCGATGAACCGGAATATTTCGGCGAGCACGGGCTGGTCCCCGAGGCGCATCTGGCCAACCACGTCTTGGGCGAGGCGCCCGACGTCGACCAGGATCAGCGCGAGGTGCGCCCGGAGCGCTTCACGGAAGCCGGGACTTCTGTCGCGCAGCTCCGCGCGCATGGAGCGGAGCCGCCGCGACCACTCGGAGCGCCGCTCCGCAGGGACCTTGAAACGGGCGACCTCCCCTCCCGAGGGGCGCACGAAGGGGTAAAGCAGCGGGTTGGATTGCCACGAGAGCAAGGCCCCGGGGTCGCCGCCGGGCTCGATGGCGTCGGCCAAGAACTGGACCATCCATCCTTGGGCCTCGCCCAGCTCGCCCGCCTCGTGGGTCTCGCCGGGCGCGATCACGAAGAAGTCGCCCGCAGAGACGTCCCACAACTGAGACCCGATCCGCTGCCGTCCGCCGCCCCGCTCGAAGTAGGTAAGGGCAAGGAAGCGATGGCCGTGCGGCCCCGAGAGGGCCATCTCGTGCCCCCGATCGAGCCACTCGACCCCTATGCGCGGAGCGTCGGAGGAGGCGGGCTCGAGCGCGAACATGGGATGTTTGCGCCTCGTTCCTCCGCTCGCCAAAGTGGTCCCTCCGTGCCCGAAACGGGTTTGGTGTTCGGCCGTAGATGCAGTCAGGGAGTATCGCATCGTCTTCGCGCGAGCGCGCGGCGGTCCCCCCGGTCCTCGCGATGCCCAGCGAGCCGCTGGTAGATGACCGTCTGCTCCTGTCTTTACGCGTCTCCGCGACACATCCTCGGTTCCGAGGGGCGCCGGTCCCGCCAGGCGGCTGACCCGCCGCGCAGGCCGTCGGACCCTGAGGGATCATCGATGCTCGCGCCGGGACACGGGTCGTGTTCTCTCGCGGCGAGCGGCGGGACCCCGGCGTCAGCGAGGGAGGTACTCGTCGACGATAAAGTCTGAACCGGCGAGGCCGCATATC
>DASUPX010000199.1:0-13682 GCA_036280905.1 Rubrobacter sp.
GAGGATCTCGTGGAGCGGCTCTCGGGACGGCGTCAGAGCCAGGCCACGGGCAAGATCTACCACGTGGACTACGACCCGCCCCCGGAGGACGGCGACGACCCCGGCCCGTTCATCCAGCGCGACGACGACGCCGAGGATGCCATTCGCCGCCGCCTGCAGATCTACCACGACCAGACCGAGCCGCTCAAGGACTACTACGCCGGGCGCGACCTCCTCGTGACGGTCGACGCCGCGCAGGAGATACCGAAGGTGACCGAAGACGTGCTCCAGGCGGTCGGGTGGAGGGAAGACGCTTGATCGTCCGCAAGAGCAGAAAGGAACTCGAGGCGATGCGCGAGGGCGGCCGCATCACGGCCGCCTGCCTCGAGATGTTGAAGGAGAACGTCAGGCCCGGCGTTACCACGGGCGAGCTGGACCGCCTCGCCGAGGACTTTATCCGTTCCAACGGCGGGACCCCGGAGTTCAAGGGCTACCCCGGTAGTCCCGGTGCCCCTGACTTCCCCGGCTCAATCTGCGCCTCCCCGAACGCCATGATCGTGCACGGCATCCCAGGCTCCTACCGCCTGAAGAGCGGCGACATAATCTCGCTCGACGTGGGTGTCCGTTATCAGGGCTTCGTGACCGACTCGGCGAGGACCGTACCGGTCGGGGACGTGCCCGACGACGTCGCGGGGCTGCTCCGGATCACGCAGGAGTGTCTGGAGGCTGCCACGGAGCAGATGCGCTCGGGCAACAGGCTTGGCGACGTGGGATACGCCATCCAGTCCACCGCCGAGTCGAAGGGCTACGGGGTGGTCAGGGACCTTGTCTCCCACGGGGTAGGGCGCCAGATGCACGAGGACCCCCAGATCCCCAACTACGGAAACCCGGGGACGGGGCCGCGCTTGAAGCCGGGCATGACCTTCGCCATAGAGCCCATGATCACGCTCGGCGATTACTCCATCCGTATCAGCGAGTGGGACGGCTGGTCCATCTACACTGCGGATGGGTCCCTTTCGGCCCACTTCGAGAACACCATAGCCGTCACCGAGAACGGCCCCTGGGTGCTGACGCAGAACGGGGCACCGTAAGCCGATAGAAAGCGATGTTTCCGGTGGGAGAGGCGGGCCAGGCGTGATAAGATATTTGTTTGGCTTCAGCCATCTTGTAACTATTTGAAAAGAGGAGGTCCTTGGCCAAAGAAGACGTCATAGAGGTTGAAGGCACCGTAACCGAGGCGCTGCCCAACACGCAGTTCCGGGTCGAGCTCGAGAACGGGCACAACGTGCTGGCGCACATCTCGGGCAAGATGCGGATGAACTACATCCGTATATTGCCGGGAGACAGGGTGAAGGTGGAGTTGAGCCCCTACGACTTGAGCCGGGGAAGGATCACCTACAGGTTCAGAACTTAAGGAGATACAGCTGTGAAAGTCAGGGCGAGCGTGAAACCTATTTGCGAGCGGTGCAAGGTAATCAGGCGCCGCGGGGTGGTGCGGGTCATCTGCACGAACCCCAGGCACAAGCAGAGGCAGGGATAGCATGGCGCGGATAGCAGGAGTAGACCTTCCGCGCGAGAAGCGGGTCGAGGTTGGCCTTACCTACATCTACGGCGTCGGCCGTTCGACGGCGCGCAAGATCTGCCGCGACACCGAGGTCGACCCGGACACGAAGGTACGCGACCTGGCCGAGGGTGAGGTCGGCAAGATCCGGACCTACATCGACCAGAACGTCGAGGTCGAGGGCGACCTGAGGCGGGAGACGCAGCAGAACATCAGGCGGCTCATAGATATAGGGACCTACAGGGGCATCAGGCACCGCAGGGGTCTCCCCGTGCGCGGGCAGAGGACCAAGACCAACGCCCGCCAGCGCAAGGGACCGAAGCCGTCGATAGGCGGGAGGAAGAAGAGGTAGATGGGCAGGCAGAGGCAACAGCGGCAGCGCCAGCGCGGGGGGGCCAGCAGGTCCCGGCGTCGCGTCCGCCGCAACGTAACGACCGGCGTGGTCCACATAAAGAGCTCTTTCAACAACACCATCGTCTCCGTGAGCGACCAGGAGGGCAACGTCATCGCCTGGGAGTCTGCGGGTTCGCTCGGGTTCAAGGGGAGCCGCAAGAGCACGCCGTTCGCGGCCCAGATGACGGCCGAGAGCGTCGCCAACAAGGCGATGGACCAGGGCGTGAGGCGCGTGGACATCGAGGTCAAGGGCCACGGTTCCGGTAGGGACATGGCCGCGCGAACCTTCCAGTCCATGGGCATCGAGGTGCTCTCCATAAAGGACGTGACGGGCCAGCCGCACAACGGTTGCAGGCCGCCCAAGAGGCGCAGGGGGTAGCTGATGGCACGTTACACGGGACCTAGAGGAAGAAGAGACCGCCGCGCCGGCGTGATGCTGTCTTCGATGCGGAAGAACCCGCTGGAGAAGAAGCCATATCCCCCTGGCGAGCACGGCAGGGGCCGCCACCGCCAGACGGAGTTCGGCATGCGGCTGATGGAGAAGCAGAAGGCCCGCTGGTACTACGGCGTCTCCGAGAAACAGTTCAGGAGGGCCTACGACAGGGCGACCAGGATGCAGGGCGTCTCTGGCGAGAACCTGCTCAGGCTCATGGAGCTCAGGATGGACAACGTGGTCTTTCGCCTGGGCTTCGCCACGAGCAGGCCGCAGGCGCGCCAGCTCGTCGTGCACGGGCACTTCCAGCTCAACGGCCGCAAGCACAACGTGCCCTCGGCCATTCTCAAGCCGGGAGATGTCATCACGGTCAAGGAGAAGAGCAGGCAGCTTGAGCCCATCCAGAACGCCGTGGAGAACGTGGTGGCCGTCCCGCCGTGGCTCGAGGCCGATCACGACAATTTCACGGGCAGGCTACTGCACACGCCGGCCCGCGACGAGATAGACACGCCCGTCGAAGAGCAGCTCATCATCGAGTTCTACAGCCGGTAAGAGCAGAAAGATTTCTAGCAGGTGATATTTTGACGATGTTGGACATAGCACCACCCCGTTTCAGGGTGGAAGAAGAAGAGACCAGGCGCGGCACCTTTGTTGCCGAGCCGCTGCCGCGTGGGCTCGGACACACCCTGGGCAACTCCCTGCGGCGCGTCATGCTCTCGGGCCTGACGGGCGCGGCGGTGACCAAGATTCGGATCGAAGGCGTCTCGCACGAGTTCTCGACCATCGAGGGCGTGAAAGAGGACGTCGTCGACATCATCCTCAACATCAAGGGGCTGAAGTTCAAGCTGGAGCGTGAGGAGCCCATAGAGCTCACGATCGCCAAGGACGGCCCCGGCGAGGTCACGGCGGCCGACATCGAGCTGAAGGCCGACGTTGAGATCGTCGACCCCGAGGCCTATATAGCGAGCGTCTCCGACGGCGGGCACCTCGACATGCGCCTGACGGTCGAGAGGGGCCAGGGCTACGCCAGGGCCGAGCAGAACAAGAGCGACGCGGACCCCATAGGCGTCATAGCCATCGACTCGCTGTTCTCGCCGGTGCAGCGGGTGAACTACACGGTCACCGAGACGCGTGCCGGGGCGAGGGCCGACCTCGACTCCCTGCGGATGGAGGTCTTCACCGACGGCCGCATCGAGCCGCAGGAGGCGCTTCAGGATGCCTCCAGGCAGCTCATGGACTTCCTCGGGCTCTTCACGGACGGCTACCGCGGGGCCGGGGCACCAGACCCCAACCAGCGCGGCGGAAGGCCCGTCATAACCGACGAGCGTCCCGTGGAGGACCTGGAGCTCACGGTTCGCTCCTACAACTGCCTCAAGCGCGAGGGGGTCGACACCATAGGCCAGCTCGCCACCATGACCGAAGAAGAGCTCATGAACATCCGCAACCTCGGGATGAAGAGCGTCGACGAGATCCGCTCCAAGCTCCTCGAGTACGGGTACTCACTGGAGAGCGAGGGCAATGAGGCACGCTAAGCGCGGCAGGAAGCTGGGCCGCGAGGCCCAGCACCGCAACCTGATGCTCGGCACCATGGCCGGACAGGTGATAACCCACGGCCGCATAAAGACGACGGCCCCGAAGGCCAAGGAGCTGCGCGGCGTCGTCGACAAGCTCATAAACACCGCCAAGAAGGACGACCTGGCCTCCCGGCGCCAGGCGGTCAAGGTCCTGAAGGACAAGACCGTGGTGCGCCACCTCTTCGAGGATGTGGCCCCCGACCTCGACGACCGCAACTCTGGGTACACGCGTATCCTGAAGCTCGGTCCCAGGCTCGGCGACGGCGCCGAGACCGTCTACCTGGAGCTGGTCAACTACTCGACGGAGTAGCCCCAGCGTGCAGCACTCCGGCACAGGGACCCGCCCCGGTGGGTCCTTCGCCGTTTCTTGCGAAAGCTTGACCTTCTACTACCCAGGGGCCACGGACCCCGCGCTGTCTGAGGTCGGCTTCGAATTGCGTCCCGGCGAGTACGTCGGGGTTGTCGGCCCGAACGGCGGGGGCAAATCCACGCTCGTACGCCTCCTGAACGGGCTCCTGCGCCCTGACTCGGGTCGCGTGCGGGTATCGGGCCACGACCCGGCCACGGAACCCTTCGAGGTCCGCAAGCGGCTTGGCATCCTGTTCCAGAACCCCGAGAATGGACTCGTGGCACCTTTCGTCGAAGACGACGTCGCCTTCGGCCTCGAGAACCTCGGTGTCCCGCGGGAGCAGATGCGCGAGAGGGTGGCGGGGGCCATCCGGGCCGTCGGGCTCGAAGGCTACGAGCGCCGCGAGCCGCACACGCTCTCCGGTGGCGAGAAGCAGCGGGTCGCCCTTGCCGGCCTCCTCGCCGTGGAGCCGGAGATACTGGTCCTGGACGAGCCAACCTCGATGCTCGACGCGGCGGGTCGCAGGGAGGTTCTGGAAAGACTCGAGACACTTCGTTCCCGAAAGACCGTGCTGCACGTTACCCACCACCTGGAGGAACTGCTCCACGCGGACCGTGTCCTCGTCCTCAACGGGGGGGAGCTCGTGGCCGACGAGAGCCCGCAGCGGCTGCTCTCCGACCCCGGTCTCTTGCAGGAGAACAGGCTCATCCTGCCGGTCGTGCCCAGGTTGGCCCAGGCGCTTGGACTCCGGGCCGACCTCGGCACGCCGGAGGAGCTGGCCGAGGCCATCCTGACGGGGACGGGGAGCGGGACGAGATCGGGATGAGGCTCGAGCTACGGGATGTGAGCCACGTCTACGCCGCCGGGACGCCGTTCGAGGTGGAGGCGTTGCGTGGCGTCTCGCTAACGGTCGAGCCGGCAGAGGTGCTCGGCATCATTGGCGGCACCGGTTCGGGCAAGAGCACGCTCGTGCGGCACATGAACCTGTTGCTCGCACCGGCCGACGGTGAGGTGCTCGTCGACGGCGTGGACGCGACCACGTTGAAGAAGAGCGAGCTGCGGCGCAGGGTCGGGCTCGTCTTCCAGTTCCCCGAGGCGGCGCTCTTCGCCCCAACCGTCGGGGAGGATGTGGCCTTCGCTCCGCGACACCTCGGGCTGGACGAGGAAGAAGTCGGGGAACGTGTCAGGGGGTCACTCGGGTTGCTCGGGGTCGGGGATCTTGCCGGGCGCTCACCGTTCGCGCTCTCCGGCGGGGAGAGGCGGCGCGTCGCCATCGCCGGGGTGCTCGCGATGGGCCCGGAGGTGCTCGTGCTCGACGAGCCCACGGCTGGACTCGATCCCGCCACCAGGAGGGAATTGCTGGCCCTCATTCGTCGCCTGCGCGAGGCGGGCGTCTCCGTAGTTCTCGTCTCCCACGACCTCGACGAGGTCGCCGAGGTCGCCGACCGGGTGTGCGCACTGCACGATGGTAGCGTGCGCTCTATCGGTAGTCCGGCAGAGGTGTTCTACGCGGAGCCAGACCAGGCGCCGGCGACCGTACGGGTTGCCTCCCTGCTTCGGGCGTCGAGGCCAGATATCGGGGAGCCCGTGCGCTTCGATGAGACGGTCGCCGCCCTCAAGGCCCTGCCGGGGGTGTGAGGTGACGAGCCTCGGGCAGTTCTATCCAGTCGCCTCACCGGTGCATGCCCTCGACCCGAGGGCCAAGATAGTGGCCACCGCCATTCTCGTCGCCGGGTTGTTCCTCGTCGACTCGATCGTGGGCCTGCTGTTCGTCGCGGCCGCGCTCGTGGCGCTCGTGGCCGCGAGCCGCATTCCGCCACGAGATTTCTTGCGGCTCCTCAGGCCCGTGCTCTTTATCGTGGCGCTCACGGTCGTATTTCAGCTCCTCTTCTCCCGGGAGGGGGCGACGATCTTCGAGTTGGGATTCCTGGAGGTTCATACCGGCGGGCTACGGCTCGCCTTCTTCCTGGCCTTGCGGATACTCCTGCTCGTGGGGATAGCGGGCGTGCTCACGGCCACGACAGCCCCCGTCGCCCTCGCCGACGGGATAGAAGACCTGCTGTCCCCGTTGAAGAAGGTACGGTTTCCCGCGCACGAGGTCGCGATGATGATGACCATAGCTCTGCGTTTCATCCCCACGCTGGGGGAGGAGGCTGAGAAGATCCGGGGCGCCCAGGCCGCCCGCGGAGCAGACTTCTCCGAAGGGGGACCGCTCAGAAGGGCCCGCTCGCTCGTGCCGGTTCTCGTCCCCCTGACCGTTGGGGCCTTCCGCCGCGCCGACGAGTTGGCTGAGGCGATGGAGAGCAGGGGCTACAAGGGGGGCGAGGGAAGAACCCGCTACCGCGAGCTACGCTTTCGGGCGCGGGATGCGCTCGCGCTCTGCGCCACCGTGCTCGTCCTGGTCGTGGGGGTACTGCTTTGAAGTACGCCGGGCTCGTCGAGTACGACGGGGCCGAGTTCGCCGGATGGGCCGCGCAGCCCGGGCTTCGTACGGTCGAGGACGTCCTCTCCGAAGCCCTCTCAACGGTGCTGCGACAGCCCGTCAAAATGAGCGTCGCCGGACGGACGGACGCTGGGGTGCATGCGAGCGGGCAGGTCGTCTCCTTCGCGGCGCGGACCGATCTCAGGGCCGCCCAGATCTCCTACAAGGCCACGGCGGTGCTGCCCACCGACGTGGCGCTCAGGCGCTGCGTGGAGGTACCCGACGCCTTCGACGCGCGCAGGGACGCCATCGCGAGGATCTACGAGTACAGGGTAATCAACGACGAGATCCGCTCCCCCTTGAGGCGCCGCCACGCGGCCTTCGTGCCGCGGGCTCTGGACCTGGATCTCCTCTCCGCCGCTGGCAGGATCGTCGAGGGCACCCACGACTTCACGGCCTTTACCCCATCGAAGGGCTACCACGTCCGCTTCGAGCGGGTCATCACCCACTCGCGGTGGGCCTGTAGAGACGACCTGCTCACCTACAACATAACCGCCGACTCGTTCCTCTACGGCATGGTCCGTACCCTGGTCGGTACAATGCTTGAGGTCGCTGGCGGCAAGAGGGACCTGTCGCAGTTCGGGCGGCTGCTCGCGGGGGCAAGCCGCAGTGAGGCGGGGCCCGCCGTGGCGAGCCGCGGGCTCACGCTCGTCGGCGTAGATTACGACCATCCTGACCTATGGAGGAGCGAGCGATGAACACGGAGAACACCAGAGAGCTCCTGGAGGAGATCGACGGCTACATCGAGGATCTGTTCGGCACTTCGGACGAGGTCCTCGAGGCCACGCTCAGGGATTCCCGCCGCGGCGGGCTTCCGGACATAAACGTCTCGCCCAACCAGGGAAGGCTGCTGCAATTGCTGGTCGAAATATCGGGGGCGCGGCGCGTGCTCGAGATAGGCACCCTGGGCGGCTACAGCGCGATCCACCTGGCACGGGGCCTGCCCGATGATGGGTGGCTGATCTCCCTGGAGCTGGACAAGCATCACGCCAACGTTGCCCGCAACAACGTCGAACGGGCCGGCCTCTCGGAGGTCGTGGAGATCAGGGTCGGCGACGCCCACGAGCTACTGAACGACCTTGCCGAACAGGACGAAACCCCCTTCGATCTCGTCTTCATCGACGCGGACAAAGAGGGATACCCTGACTACCTGCAGGCGGGCCTACGGCTCGTGCGGCCCGGGTCCCTGATCCTTGGCGACAACACAATAAGGGGTGGTAGCGTCCTCGACCCGCAAGAGGGAACGGCCCGGGCCACACGCGAATTCAACCGCCTGGTGGCCGAAGATCCCAGGTTGCACGGTATCGTGCTCCCCCTCATCCGCGAGCGCATAGACGGCATGACCATCGCAAGGGTCGTGTAGGCCGTCTCGGATGAGCCGGTTTCGGCGGGCCCGTGGGATATGCACCAACGTTCGTGGCATGCCTACGTACGGTTATGTATTGCGCCGCGCCGTGTAAGCACGCGGATTCGAACACGTTCGTTCGACCAACGGATGGCATACGCACGAACCATGTACGGGGGGTTCGCGAACCGCCCAACGGGCATCGCCTCACAATACGTCCCTGATACTCTTCGCGGCCTCATCTAATTCCTCCCTATCGGGCACGTTGGCGTAATCGGGGCCTAACCGCAGGCCGAAGCCGTCCCCCTCGAAACGTGGAACCACGTGCAGGTGAACGTGGAATACCTCCTGGCCCGCGGCCTCGCCGTCGGCCAGAAACAGGTTGACCCCCTCGCAGGCGAGGCCGCTTCCGTAGAGCGCGCTGGTCACTTGTTGCGCGACGCGGAAGATCCTGGCCCCCGTATCCTCTGGAACATCGGCCAGGCTGGTGGCGTGCTCGTCCGGCACCACGAGAACATGCCCGGCGTTGATAGGCTGAATGTCCATGAACGCCGTGCACCCGTCACCGCGCCACACCAGGCTCGCTGGCAATCGACCCACCACTATGCCGCAGAAAACACAATCATCCATGTCGTTGCCATGGTGGCACAACGCCGAGCGCCGCGCCGGCCCAGGATGGCGCTTCAGACCGATCCCGAAGCCTGAAACCTGTAGCCTGTAGCCTTCTCTCGGCTGGTCGTTTTGCCGATGTATGCTACTATTTGATCCGTCTAAGGGCCTTTGAAGATTTCAGAACCTCCGGAGGATGATGAAGAGTTACATGGCGCGGCCGCTCGAGGTCGAGCGAAAATGGTACGTCGTTGACGCGGAGGGCAAGCACCTCGGCCGACTGGCGACGGAGATTGCGCGCGTCCTGCGCGGCAAGAACAAGGTACAGTACACGCCGCACGTCGACGTCGGAGATTTCGTCGTCGTGGTGAACGCCGACAGGGTGGTGGTCACGGGCAGGAAAGCCGAGCAGAGGGTCTACAGGCGCCACTCTGGCTACCCGGGCGGCATGAAGGAGACGAGCTACGAGCAGATGCTCGCCCGCAAGCCGACCGAGATCTTGCGCAAGGCCGTCTACGGGATGATGCCGAAGAGTCGGCTGGCCCGCAAGCAGTTCAAGAAGTTGAAGATCTACGCGGGCCCTGATCACCCACACGCGGCCCAGGACCCGCAAGCGCTCGAGGTGAAGTAGATGGCTGAGGCTCTATATATCGGGACAGGACGACGCAAGACCGCCGTGGCACGGGTCAGGATCCTGCCGGGGAACGGCACCATCACCGTGAACGGCCGTGAGCTGGACGAGTACTTCCCCCGCCCGACCTACCGCTCGACGGTACGTTCGCCGCTGGAGCTACTGGGCACCGCCGGCCGCTACGACGTGATCGCCAAGATCGAAGGCGGCGGCCCGACCGGCCAGGCCGAGGCCCTGCGCCACGGCATAGCGCGGGCCCTGGCCGAAGAGTCGCAGGAGGCCCGTGGCGAGCTAAAGGCTGCCGGGCTGCTTACCCGTGACGACAGGGCCGTGGAGCGCAAGAAGTACGGTCTCAAGAAGGCCCGCAAGCGCCCACAGTTCTCCAAGCGTTAACGGCGTCGCAGCGCGAACGACGCTAGATCAACGAGCCCTTCCATACACCGGAAGGGCTCGTTTTCGCTTCGAGTGGGGCAAGAGTGGAGGGGAACTGAGAGGTAGGACCATACAATTCGGCACCGATGGGGTGCGCGGGGTGGCCAACAAGGACCTGCTGCCGGAGGATGCGCTGCGACTCGGCCTCGCCGCCGCAAGGAGCTTCGGGGGCAAGATCGCCATCGGACGCGACACGCGGCGGTCTGGGGAGATGCTCGCCCGTGCCCTCTCCGCAGGTGCCGCTAGTGGCGGCGTCGACGTGGTGGACCTCGGCGTCCTACCCACGCCCGGGGTCGCGGCCCTCGCACCACGTCTTGCGGCCACGGCCTCGGCCGTGGTAAGCGCCTCGCACAACCCCTTCCCCGACAACGGCATCAAGTTCTTCTCCAGGGAGGGACGCAAGCTCGCGCCTGAGAAGGAGGCCGAGATAGAGGGCCTCATCGAGTCGGAATCCCTCCGCCCGACCGGAAGCGGGGTCGGGAGCATTGTGGGACTGGACGACGCGGTCCAGGCCTACGCGGAGCACGTTCTCGGACGATTGCGTCCATCGGCAAGCGGGATGAAAGTACTGCTCGACTGCGCCAACGGCGCCGCCTACAGGGTCGCCCCGCTGGTCTTCGGGGAGCTGGGTGTGGACCTCACGCTCAGGGGGGTAGGGCCCACGGGCACCAACATCAACGACGGTTGCGGTTCCACGCACGTCGACGAGCTCGATGCCTCCGGACAAGACGTGGCCTTCGCCTTCGACGGGGACGCCGACAGGGTGCTCGCGGTCGACGAGAAGGGCGGCGTGGTCGACGGGGACCGGATAATCGCCATCCTCGCCAGGGATATGCAGGAGCGCGGGGTGCTGGAGGGCGGGGTCGTGGTCACGGTGATGAGCAACCTCGGCTTCTTCAAGGCTATGGAGGCGATGGGCATACCCTACGAGGTAACGGGTGTGGGGGACAGGCACGTGGCCGAGGCCATGGGCCGGCTCGGGGCCTCCATAGGCGGGGAGCAATCGGGGCACGTCATCATCTCCGAGCACGTCACGACCGGGGACGGCCTCATAACGGCCCTCGCCCTGCTCGACGTCATGGTCCGCAGCGGTAAACCGCTCTCGGAACTGGCCGGCGTAATGGAGAAGTACCCGCAGACCCTGATCAACGTGCGGGTTCATGAGCCGGGGGCCGCGAAAAAGGTGGCATCATCCGGGGCCGTAATACAGGCCGTATCGGAGGCGGAGGAGCGGCTTGGTGAGGAGGGGCGCGTTCTCTTGAGGCCCAGCGGGACGGAGCCTGTGGTCCGGGTGATGGTAGAGCACGAAGACGAGACGGTGTGCCGCCGGGTCTGCGAGGAGGTCTCGCGGGTCGTGGCCGGTGCTGGAGAGGAGAAGGCTTGAGGTTTGTGGGCTGTGCGCTGGCGTGGAGACCGGGCGAGGCGCGGGAGAAGGTCTCCGCCCTGGTGGTAATAGATGAGCGGGGGAGCATTATCGCAAACTCCTTCGCCGTGAGCGCGGCGGATATAGCGGGGGCGGTCGAGCGTTACGGCACGGACCGTCGCGGCGTCCTCGTCGGCATCGACGCGCCGCTTGCGGTTCCGAACGAGCGGGGAACCCGCAAGATAGAACGTATCCTCTCCAAGGTGGCCCTCCCGGCCTACTCCGCGAGCCGCAGGATGTTCGAAGGCGAGCCCCTGGCGGAAGAGGTGCTGGCTGAGCTCGAGAAGGTTGGCGTGGAGTACACGGATTATCCTTTCCCGCGGGAGAGGGACCAGAGCGCGGTCGTCGAGGTTGATTCGGTGGCAACGCTCAAGGTGCTCTCTCTGGAGCGCTCGGGAGCGGCCGAGAACGGTGACCTCGCGCAGCGGCTCCGCGCGATGGACGACCCGAAGATGCGGAAGGGCAACAAGGAGAGCAGGGCCGCGGCGCTCAGGGGGGCGATCGAGACCCTGTGGGATACCCCGGGCCTCAGGCTGAGGACGGGCAACCTCTCCCCGGATATCGCTTCGCCGGACAACGTGGACGTCTCCAAGCTCGACGTATCGGCGGAAATGTCCCACGCAGAGCTGGACAGGACTGTCAGCCTCGTGGAAGGTACGCTCGCCGCCTACACGGTCCACCGCCACTGGCGCGGGAGGGACGGCTCGATGGTCGTCGGGGCCGGAGACGAAGGCTCCGTACTTCTCCCGGCGAAGAACGGCCTGCGCGCCCGCCTGGCTGAAGAGTGCGCCTCCGCCAGCGTCCCCTACGTCTAGAGAGAGGTTGCCGGCCGTGTCCTACCCCGAAACCAGGCTCTCGGAAGGTTCGGTGATCTGGTGAAGGTCGTCTCGTTGAACGTTGGCCTGCCCAGCGCGCAATGCTACGGGCGGGAGGTGGTCTGGACGGCCGGCGCCAAGAAGCCGGTCCCCAGGGCCGTGCTCCGCACGCGGGGTTTCGAGGGCGACGGACAGGCCGACCGGCAAAACCACGGTGGCGTGGACAAGGCCGTCTGTGTCTACCCGCTCGACCACTACCCGTACTGGGAGAACCTGCTCGGACGGCCGCTGGAGCCCGCCTCCTTCTCCGAGAACCTGACCGTCTCCGGCGCGGTCGAGGACGAGGTCTGTATCGGCGACGTGTTCGGTGTGGGGGAGGCCGTGGTCCAGGTCAGCCAGCCGCGGACGCCCTGCGGCAAGCTGGCCGGCAAGAACCGGGAGAGAACCCTCGTCCGGCTGGTCGCGCAGGCGGGCTTCACCGGGTTCTACATGCGGGTGCTCTCTGAGGGGCTCGTGAGCGACGGCGACGCGTTCGAGCCCGTCGAGCGACATCCGGACCGCATCTCCGTGGCCGCCGTAAACCAGATCATCTTCGGGCGGTCGGAGGATGAACCTCTTATCGAGCGCCTCGCCAACCTCCCCGAGTTCGGCGCCGACGGCCGTACCATCTTCGCCGGGCGGCTGGAGCGTTTGAGGAGCAGAGAGGAGGTCACCGGGTGAGCCTCAAGGTACGCATCATCCCCTGCCTCGACGTGGACGCCGGGCGTGTGGTCAAGGGCACGAACTTCAAAGACCTGAGGGATGCGGGGGACCCCGTGGAACTCGCGGCCCTCTACGACCGGGAGGGGGCAGACGAGATCGTCTTCTACGACATCACCGCCTCCCACGAGCAGAGGGACACCGCGGCCACGCTCGCCCGCAGGGCCGCCGAGGAGGTCTTCATCCCCTACACCATCGGCGGTGGAGTCAGGACGGGAGATGACATGCGCGCCATGCTGCGCGCCGGGGCCGACAAGGTCTCCGTAAACAGCGCCGCCGTCAGGAACCCGGCCTTGATCTCCGAGGGGGCTGAGCGCTTCGGGAGCCAGTGCGTGGTGTTGAGCGTGGACGTCAAGCGTAGGAGCAACGCCCCCGGCTGGGAGGTCTATCTCAACGGCGGACGGGTCAACACGGGCATGGACGCCGTCGATTGGCTCGTCGAGGGTGAGAGGCGGGGGGCAGGTGAGTTCGTCCTCAACAGCATGGACGCCGATGGGACCGAGAGCGGCTACGACCTCGACCTGATCTCCACCGTCGCCGAGAAGACCACGCTGCCCATAGTCGCCTCCGGCGGGGCCGGCGGCCCCGAACACATGATCTCGGCCGCGAGGGCGGGGGCCGGTGCCGTGCTCGCGGCGAGCATCTTTCATTTCGGCGAGTACAGCATAGCCGAGGTCAAGGAGCGTATGAGCCGGGCCGGCATCCCAGTGCGGCTCCTGGAACCCGAACGGGAGGTCAAGCTTGGCAACTAGGCCGAAACCATGATACCTGCCACGAACAGGATAACGTTCGATGGGAACGGCCTGGTGCCCGTCATCGCCCAGGACGCTGCGACGGGGAGCGTGCTCACGCTCGCTTACGCGAACCGCGAGGCCGTCGAGAAGACGCTCGACAGCG